>NZ_JARVTF010000026.1:0-2848 GCF_030208825.1 Xanthomonas sp. LMC-A-07 | reverse complement strand
CAACATCAGGCGGGTAGTGTCGCGTATCTGTTGTGCGTTGTTCAGAGGTTCCCTAACAATTCAATCAAGCCGAACTGGCTTCGCCAGTCGGCTTATTTCAGGCGTTAGGCGGCAGAAATACATCATGGCAACTGGCTGCGTCTTTACCATCAACCCGAGCATTCCGCTGGCTGCGGTGGCCGAGCGCATCGGCGCGGCACTGGTCGCGCGGCTTGAACCTGAAATGTCTGGGCGCTTCGAGGAGTATCCGGCGTTCGTGGGAGCCACATCCGATCTGGATATCGTCCTGCTTGGCCCGCCTAGACCCGAGGACGACATTCGCGAAAACCCAACGCAAGACTATGCACTTCAGGTAGCACCTATCGCACAAGTCCCGCAGGACCGCTACGTGGAGCTGCATCAGCAATTACTAGCAGGCGGCGTCGAGGTGGTGGCCTACGAGTTGCCGCCTAACAATTCATTCAAGCCGAAGCCGCTTCGCGGCTCGGCTTAATTCAGGCGTTAGGCGCCAAAAGGAGATTTTCGTGACTGGAGCCGTACTCAGCATTACCGCCATCGGCACGCGCGGTGACGCCGCGGGTAAAACCTTTGTCGCAAAGCCGGATTCTTCCGGCCTCTACGTACTTAATCGCAAGCGTCCTTCCTCGTCTGGTTCTCCGACAAACAATGGAGTCAACAAGGTCTTTGCAGCATCGTTGGATCAGGCCGCTGACCTCCTGGCTACCAACGACTACTTGATCAATCTTGTATCAGCTAACGGCAAGCGTGCACTGCGCCAGCACAGCAAGGTGCAGATCAAGCGTGTTGGCGCCTAACAATTCATTCAAGCCGACGCCGCTTCGCAGCGCGGCTTAACTCAGGCGTTAGGCCGCGGAGAGAAGCTGCTTGTGACCAAAGACTCCAAAGCGCGCCTCGTTTATTTCGTGCTTGCCTTGGCTGGCGTCTTCTTGCTTGGGGTAGCAACACCTTGGCTCAAGACTTTTGGTTCAACTGTGTACGTCTCGGCCGCCTTTGCATATCTAGCTGTGTTGTGGGTTGGGCTAAACTGGGTCGCGCACCGTGTCCGTACTAAGGATAATTCGTAGTCACACGCGACTTTTGCATGTGGAGCCGCGGCCTAACAATTCATTCAAGCCGAGCCCACATCAGCGCGGCGCCTAAGTGCACGCCTTCGGCTATATTTGCACTCAGTCGCCGCCCTGCTGCCGGCCGGCTTAATTCAGGCGTTAGGCCGCATGGAAACTGCTCGACAAATTCCCGCCAGAGGCAGAGCCAAGCGCATTGGCCTTTGGCTCGGTGTAATAGTCGCTGCCCTGGCGGCGCTTTGGTGCTGCAACTTGATCATCTTCCACCTGTGGGCATCAGACGTTCCGCCTTACGCAACTGAGTGGCATCTTCGTTGGGCAAAGTACTCGGCCATCGCCCTTGTAATCTTCATAGCCATCGGCGCCGTGTGCGCCCGTTATTTGCTACCTGGCCGCAGCAAATAGACGTGGCATTGCGGCCTAACAGTTCATTCAAGCCGAAGCCGCTTCGCGGCTCGGCTTAACTCAGGCGTTAGGCCGTGGTGGAGCAAATGCGATGGTGGTTGCCGCTTCGGTGATTTCGCGTGCGGGCATGCGGTTGGCTCCGGACAGCAGTCATCACCGTTGCTGGTTGCGGTAAGTTCGGTGTTTCGCCTTGGTGCGTCGTTCCCGCGCTGCGCTCGGTGCAGTTGGCTTCGGTGGTATCACGCGCCGCTGCATCGCTGAGCAAGCTCCATCCCGCAAGCTGTGGCACACTCGGTCCAGGCGGCAGTGCTGGGGAGCATGGTTGCACCATCCAACCTTTGCGGTCACTCACTGCCTAACAATTCATTCAAGCCGACGCCGCTTCGCAACTCGCCTTAATTCAAGCGTTAGGCATCATCAGGAAAGAACAATGAACTTCCCCAGGGATGAAAACGGCGATGTCCTTCGTCTTATGCAGGCTTCCAATTTCGACTTCTCAAAAAAACACGACATGGAGTTCTTTGCTGTTTTTCGCACCGAAGAAGCGGCCCGCTACGTAGCAATGGAGTTTGTTGCTGATCGTAAAGCTGGCGAGCATTTTGTAAATATTGAGACTAGGCCGGCAGATTCCGGGGGTATGGAGCTTGAGCTAGTCAAGCGCATGATCGTCACCCATGATGCCGTTACGGAATTCGAGGAGCGCCTTGCTAGTCGTGTTTCCAGGCACGATGGTTACATGGATGGGTGGGGCGTTCTTCAGCAATGATGCCTAACAACTCAATCAAGCCGAACTGGCTTCGCCAGTCGGCTTATCTCGGACGTTAGGCAGCAATGGACAGAGCTTCGAGGGAATGCGATGAATGCCAGAGCCGATATGTTGCCACTGCTTCAAGCATGTCATCGCTTTGCCCAGAGTGCGCCCATGTTCTTTATGGCGCTCCCAAGTGCCCACATGAGTTCATCTCAGGGCAATGCGTCATCTGCGGTTGGGATGGCTCCAGTTCGCTGTACATTCAATCTCTACCCCGGCCACCTACGTCGCCGGCCTAACGATTCGTTCAAGCCGAAGCCGCTTCGCAACTCGGCTTAATTCAAGCGTTAGGCCGTGGTGGAGCAAATGCGTTGGTGGTTGCCGCTTCGGTGAGTTCTCAGGCATGCATGCGGTTGGCTTTGGACAGTAGTCATCACCGCTGCTGGTTGCTGTAAGTTTGGTACTTCGCCTTGGTACGTCGTTCCCGCGCTGCGCTCGGTGCAGTTGGCTTCGATGGCATCACGCGCCGCTGCATCGCTGAGCAAGCTCCACCCCGCAAGCTGTGGCACACTCGGTCCAGGCGGCAGTGCTGGGGAGCATGGTTGCA
>NZ_JARVTF010000025.1:0-4309 GCF_030208825.1 Xanthomonas sp. LMC-A-07 | reverse complement strand
AGCCCTCATGACGTTCCAACTGCACGAGGCTTTGCCCGTACCCTCATCCGCCCCTTCGGGGCACCTTCTCCCGATGGGAGAAGGCACAGCGTCCGCCGTTCCATAACCTGAATCTCACACCTGGGTGCGCACACTAGGCGCATGGCAGACGTGCATTCCCCCCTTCCGTCGCCGCCATTGCTGGACGATGCCTGCGCATTGTTCCTGGACGTGGACGGCACCCTGATCGACTTTGCGCACACCCCCGAAGCAGTGCAGTTGCTGCCGGAGGTACGCGACGCAATCGCGCGCCTCAGCGAGCGCCTCGGCGGCGCCGTCGCCCTGGTCAGCGGGCGGCCGCTATCCCAACTTGACGCCCTGTTCGCACCCCTGCTGCTGCCGGCCGCTGGCCTGCACGGGCACGAGTTGCGTAGCGACGCAGTCGCACGCGCGGCAATGCCGCAAGACACCTCCGAATGGCTGCATGGCCTGCATCGACGCGCTGCGGCGCTCACCCAGCGCCACCCTGGCGTGCTGGTGGAAGACAAGGGCGTCAGCGTGGCCCTGCACTGGCGCGCGCAGCCGCAGGCCGGCGCGGACGTGTTGGCGTTTGCACAGCAGGAAATCGCGGTGCTGTCGGGTTACCGCCTGCAGCCGGGCGATCACGTCGTTGAATTTGTTCCCGAAGGCAGCAACAAGGGCCTGGCGGTCGAGCAGCTGATGCAGCAGCCGGCATTTGCGGGCCGCACGCCGGTGTTTGTCGGCGACGATCTCACCGACGAATTCGGTTTCCAGGCGGCCAATCGCCTCGGCGGCTGGAGCGTGCTGGTCGGCGACCGCGCCCAGACCGACGCACGCTTCCGCGTGCCGGGCACCGCCGCCGTGCATGCCTGGTTGCAGCGCAACGCGCACACCGCGTGAGCGCGTTACGCGCTCCCCATCGTTTTTCCCCCAGGACGTTACGCACTTCATGACCGAGTCTTCTCTGGATCTGGGCGTCATCGGCAATTGCAGTTTTGGTGCACTGGTGGACCGCCAGGCACGCGTGGTGTGGAGCTGCCTGCCGGCGTTCGACGGTGACCCTGCGTTTTGCTCGCTGCTCTCGCCCAAGGGCGAAGGTGGCGACTTCGCGGTGGAACTCGAGGATTTCGAGAGCAGCGAACAACACTACCTGCCCAATACCGCGGTGCTGCGCACGGTGCTGCGCGACAGCAAGGGCGGCGAAGTCGAGGTGATCGACTTCGCGCCACGCTGGCGCAACAACGGCCGCTTCTATCGGCCGGTGAGCATCATCCGGCAGATCCGCCCGCTGGCCGGCAACCCGCGCATCGTGGTGCGCGCACGCCCGCTGGCCGATTGGGGCGGACGCACGCCGGATACCACCTGGGGCAGCAACCACATTCGCTGGGTGCTGCCGGATTTCACCCTGCGCCTGACCACCGATGTGCCCGTGCGCTTTGTCCGCGACGGCCTGCCGTTCGTGCTCAGCCATCCGGTCAGCCTGGTGCTGGGCGTGGACGAATCGCTCACCCGCTCGCTCACCGGCTATGTACAGGAAGCGCAGGAACGCACCGAAGAGTACTGGCGCGAATGGGTGCGCTATCTGTCGATTCCGCTGGACTGGCAGGAAGCGGTGATCCGCAGTGCGATCACGCTCAAGCTCTGCCAGTACGAAGACAGCGGCGCAATCATCGCGGCGATGACCACTTCCATCCCGGAAGCGCCCAACACACCGCGCAACTGGGACTACCGTTATTGCTGGCTGCGCGATGCCGCCTTCGTGGTGCGTGCGCTCAATCGCCTGGGCGCAACGCGCACGATGGAGCAGTTCATCGGCTACATCTTCAACATTGCTACCACCGACGGCACCATGCAGCCGCTGTACGGCATCGGCTTCGAATCGCAGCTGGAAGAGCACGAAGTCGACACCATGGACGGCTACCGCGGCATGGGCCCGGTGCGTCGCGGCAACCTGGCCTGGATCCAGCAGCAGCACGATGTCTACGGCAGCGTGGTGCTGGCCTCCACGCAGTTGTTCTTCGACCTGCGCCTGAAGGATCAGGGCGACGCCTCCACGTTCCGCAAGCTCGAACCCTTGGGCGAGCGTGCCTTCGCCCTGCACAACGTTCCCGATGCGGGCCTGTGGGAATTCCGCGGCCGCGCCGAGGTGCATACCTATACCGCGGCGATGTGCTGGGCGGCCTGCGACCGGTTGTCGAAGATCGCCGAACGGCTCGCGCTGGACGATCGCAGCGTGTACTGGCGCGAGCGCGCCGACACCATCCGCGACCGCGTGCTAGCAGAGGCGTGGAGCGACGAACACGGCCATTTCACCGACACCCTGGGCGGCCATCGCCTGGACGCCTCGCTATTGCTGCTGGCTGACATCGGCATCGTGGCCAACGACGACCCGCGCTTCGTGCACACGGTCGAGGCTGTCGGCCGCGTGCTCAAGCATGGCGATGCGCTATACCGCTACATCGCACCGGATGACTTCGGTGAGCCGGAAACCAGCTTCACAATCTGCACGTTCTGGTACATCGACGCGCTGGCCGCGATCGGGCGCAAGGACGAGGCGCGTGAATTGTTCGAGCGCATCCTTTCGCGCCGTAATCACCTCGGCTTGCTCTCTGAAGACCTATCGTTTGAAAACGGCGAAGCCTGGGGCAATTTCCCCCAGACCTATTCGCATGTGGGCTTGATCATTGCAGCAATGCGCTTGTCGCGGAGTTGGCAGGAGGCGTCATGAGTCGTCTGGTGGTGGTATCCAATCGTGTGGCCGTGCCTGGCGAAAGCCGGGCCGGCGGCCTGGCAGTGGGCTTGTTGGCGGCGCTGAAGGAGCGCGGCGGGGTGTGGTTCGGCTGGAGCGGCAAGACCGTGCGCGGCGACAGCGGCGGCATGCACGAGCAGACCGATGGTGACATCAAGTTCGTCACCATGGACCTCAACAAGCGCGACATCGATTCCTACTACAACGGCTTTGCCAACCGCACGCTATGGCCGCTGCTGCACTTCCGCCTGGATCTGGTCGATTACGACCGCGCCACCCGCGAAGGCTACATGCGCGTCAATCGCCTGTTCGCCGAAAAGCTGGCGCCCTTGCTCAAGGATAGCGACACGCTGTGGATCCACGATTACCACATGATTCCGCTCGGCGCGATGCTGCGCGAGCTCGGTGTGGGCTGCAAGATGGGCTTTTTCCTGCATGTGCCGATGCCGTCGGCCGACTTGATGCAGGCGATGCCGGATCACGCGCGCTTGTTCAGCACGTTCTACGCGTACGACCTGGTTGGCTTCCAGACCCAGCGCGATGCCGAACGCTTCAAGGCGTATGTGCGCCTGTTCGGTGGCGGGCGCGTACTGGAGGGCGATCTGGTGGAAGGCCCGGGTGGGCGCCGCTTCAGCGCTGCTGCGTTCCCGATCGGCATCGATACCGACCTGATTGCCAATCAGGCCAAGGCGTCGGTCTCCAAGCAGGCAGTGCGCGATCTTCGCGAAAGCCTGCGTGGGCGCCAGCTCGCAATCGGCGTGGATCGCCTGGATTATTCCAAGGGTCTGCCCGAGCGCTTCCAAGGCTTTGAGCGTTATCTGGAGCGCTACCCGGATCAATCCGGCAGCCTCACCTATCTGCAGATTGCACCGGTCTCGCGCGGCGACGTCAACGAATATCGCCAGCTGCGCGGGCAGCTTGAGCAGATCGCCGGGCATATCAACGGTGGTCATGCGGAGCCGGACTGGACGCCGCTGCGTTACGTCAACCAGAACTTCAGCCATGCCACGTTGACCGGGTTTTATCGCGCTGCGGCCGTGGGCCTGGTAACGCCATTGCGCGACGGCATGAATCTGGTCGCCAAGGAATTTGTGGCAGCGCAGGATCCGGAGAATCCGGGTGTGCTAGTGTTGTCGTTGCTGGCCGGTGCGGCCGATGAGATGAAAGAGGCGCTGTTGGTCAATCCGCATGATCTGGATGGTGTGGCCGATGCGATTGCGACGGCGGCGAGCATGCCGTTGGCGACGCGGGTGGAGCGTTGGCACGCGATGATGGATCACTTGCGCAAGAACAACATCAATCATTGGCGGCAGCGGTATTTGCAGGCGTTGGCCGATATCTGAGTCTGGCTGTTCATGCGCGGTGTCGCGTTTCGCGTCACTGCGTTGATGCAATTTTCTCGCCGTCAGCGTGAGAAAGCGTTGCCTAGATGACTGCGCGCAGGGGTTCAGCTGCTGAGTTGTTGATAGCGTCTTTCGATGCAAGGCACTTCACGGTAAAACAATGCAAGTGCAGAGCTTTCGCGCCTGCGGCGCGAGTTCCTTTTGTCTTGGCAAAAGG
>NZ_JARVTF010000023.1:0-5658 GCF_030208825.1 Xanthomonas sp. LMC-A-07 | reverse complement strand
ACGAACGGCATCACAAGCCAGGCGATGCAGACTGGCGGTATGGGCGTATTGTTGATGCTCCTGATCCTGACGACGCCCCCGATGGCTGCATTCTTCTTCCAAGACACCTTGGGGAGCTTCATGGCGTACTCGCAGATTGGCGGCGCTGCATCGGCTGCTGGGTCGCCTGGGCCGCAGGGGCAGGCGCCGGGATCTTATACTCCACCAGCACCCGCCAGAGAGTCCCAATCCTCGGCTTCCCCGTCTCTACCGGAATATCGTGCTGCAATGCCTAGTTCAGGACCTTCTTCCACCCCAAGCTTATCTCCTGGTGCAATGGCACAAGCCCCAACATCAAGCGATATGAAGCGTTCTCGCGAGTAACTACTTAACTGCGGTCGCCATGGACGATCTAGGTGTATTATGAATAAAGCTATTATTTTTTTCTCTTTACTTCTGTTGGCATTTCAATCGTTTGCAGAAGGTAATTGTCCCCCAGGATATTATCCCATCGGAGGACAGGGAGCCGCGGGTTGTGCGCCTATACCTCAGGGCGGAGGGGCCGGTGCGAATTCAGCACCAAGGGCAACGGGCAAATGGCTTAAAACTTGGGGGGCAGTTGCAGGTACAAAGGATGGTGGCGACTTAGGTACCGCATCCGGCAAGTTAAGTAAGCGCGACGCTGTCAAGTCTGCGTTGGATATGTGCGGTGGTGAGTCTCGTGGTTGTAAGATTATATACACCTACAGGAACGGTTGTATCGGAATGTCGCAAGTGATTGGTGGGGGAGTTACTGCTTTTGAGGGAGGATCGGATTTGCAGGATGCCGAGCGAAACGCGGACAATGCTTGCAAGAAGCTATCTGGTAAATCCTGTAAGTTGATTTATTCAGATTGTACAGACCCTGTATTTAAAAGTTTTTAATGGGTTTATTTCTATATTCTAATTGACTAGGGTCTGGCCTGGATGCAAGTTGTGCGCTGACCACGATCGACGCCCTGCAGGTGGTGGATGACAAGGGACTGCAAGAGGAAAAAGCCACCGCGATGTGGATGAGAGGTATCGGCACCGGTGGTCCGGAGCTGACGGCGGCTGCCATGTTGTTGCTGTATCAAGTGGCCTTTGCGCTGTTCGTCGGTTTTGGTCCGCTGTTCATCCTGTGCCTGCTCTTCGACCAGACCAAGCAGCTGTTCCAGAAGTGGCTGCTTTACGGGATCGGCACGATGTTTTCGATGGGCGTGCTGGCAGCCATGGTTTCGATCTGCATGAAGATGGTTGTGAAGGTTGCCGGATCACTCTGGGCGGTCAAGGGGCTTGGCTTTTTGTTGCAAACGGATTTCACGAACGGCATCACAAGCCAGGCGATGCAGACTGGCGGTATGGGCGTATTGTTGACGCTTCTGATCCTGACGACGCCCCCGATGGCTGCATTCTTCTTCCAAGGCACGCTGGGCAGCTTCATGGCGTACTCGCAGATTGGCGGTGCGACCTCGGCCGGCGGATCGCCTGGGCCGCAGGGGCAGGCCCCGGGGTCGTACACTCCATCTAGTCCTGCCAGAGAGAGTGGACCGTCGGCTTCCTCGTCGGCTTCCTCGTCTGCGCCGGAAGTGCGAGCTACATCTCCAAATTCAGGAGCGTATTCGGGGTCTAACACGTCTTCCGGCTTGATGGCTCAAGCGCCAACTTCAAACGATATGAGTCGTTCTCGTGGGTGAAAGTTTAACTTCAAGCATTCGTGCTTTAGGGTGCCATTATGGTTAAGATTTTCCTGCTATTATTTTTTGTTTTTCTATCTTCTGAATCACTAGCGGAAGGCAACTGCCCTCCGGGATATTATCCAATTGGAGGGCAAGGCGCTGCTGGTTGCGCTCCTATACCCCAAAGTGGCGCAGGCTCAGGTACGGCACCGAGAGCGACCGGTAAGTGGATAAAAACTTGGGGGGCAATCGCTATGTCACCCGATGGCACGATGGGCACCTCGTCGGGTAAGTTGAGTAAACGTGACGCCGTGAAATCTGCCATAGACTCCTGTGCAGATGGTTCGGAGGGGTGCATGATCAAATACACGTTTAGAAACACTTGTATTGGTATGTCGCAAGTCATTGGAGGGGGCATCTATACTATTGAGAACGGGCTCGATCTGATAGCTGCTCAGCAGCACTCTGATAACTCCTGCAAACAAAAGTCGGGTAACTCTTGTAAGTTAGTGTATTCCGTTTGTTCGGATCCATTTTTTAAGCGTTTCTGAGTTGGGATTCTGGGGTTAATGAGGCCCGGCATGGTCTATGAATTTCTCATTCTGAAATAGTAGAATTAATTTTTTCATTTTTACTCATTCGAAAGAAAAATTTTATACGTTCAAGGCGGCTATCTGCTAAAGATCTAGTGGCTTGCAGGGCTGGGTTCGGCGCCATGAATGCTGATACACGGTAAGTCAGTGTGAGCTCAGCCCGATATTAAATGGGGGTTGGCGCCAAATTGGAGGTGATGGTGTCGATCTGCATGAAGATGGTTGTGAAGGTTGCTGGATCACTCTGGGCGGTCAAGGGGCTTGGCGTGTTGTTGGATACGGATTTCACGAACGGCATCACAAGCCAGGCGATGCAGACTGGCGGTATGGGCGTATTGTTGACGCTCCTGATCCTAACGACGCCCCCGATGGCTGCATTCTTCTTCCAAGGCACCTTGGGGAGCTTCATGGCGTACTCGCAGATTGGTGGCGCGGCCTCGGCCGGCGGATCGCCTGGACCGCATGGGCAGGCGCCTGGGTCTTACGTGCCACAAAGGCCTTTGGAAGGTTCTGCATCCGTTGGCAGTGAACGCAATCGCCAGTTAGTTGCCTCTGAGCCGATCCAACAACAAAACAGCGGCAGCAGAGCTTCCGAAAGAAATTAGTAGGGGATTTATGAGACTTTTATTTTCTTTGATTTTATTTACCTTGGCCTGTGCAATGGGATTTCCTTTGCTCGCGGAGGGTAATTGCCCTCCGGGTTATTACCCCATAGGTGGCCAGGGAGCAGTGGGGTGCGCTCCCATCAATAATCAAGGGGGGGCGCAGCACCACAAGCAACAGGAGAATGGGAAACTCGATGGGGAGTTCTCGCGAAAGATAAGGCCACACAAACGCTAGGAGCTACTGCAGGAGAGAAATCTAAGTCTGCTGCCCGCCGCACCGCGCTTGATAATTGTAATAAGGGGGGCGCAGGCGGAAGTTGTAAAGTGATTTTTGTCTACAAAAATGCATGCGTTGCTGTCGTAGATTCGGAGTCTGCAAATAGTTCAAGTATTATCTCTGCGCCTGATAGTAAGCAGGCTCTTCAAATGGCTACTAGTCGCTGTGCGGCAAGTGGTGTGTCGGATTGTAAATTATTTTACACTGCTTGCAGTGATCCTTATTTTAGGGCGTATTAGAATTTAGTGTCGACCAGGTTTTGGAGCTGTAGTTTTCCTTAGGTCAGCCCTTATGGGAGTTATTTTAACTAATGGGTTACGTTAAAAGCAGTTCGATTGGAGCTGGTCTGTATGCACTTTGTTCGCAATAATAATGAATTCTTGCAATTAGTGAATGACGAAGGACTGCAATAGTACAAAACTACCGCACAGTGGTTAACGTGCATTGGTACAGGTGGTCCGGGGCTGACGGCGGCTGCCATGTTGTTGCTGTATCAAGTGGACATCGCGATGTTCGTTGGTTTTGGTCCGCTGTTCATCCTGTGCCTGCTCTTCGACCAGACCAAGCAGCTGTTCCAGAAGTGGCTGCTTTACGGGATCGGCACGATGTTTTCGATGGGCGTGCTGGCGGCAATGGTGCCGATCTGCATGAAGATGGTTGTGAAGGTTGCCGGATCACTCTGGGCGGTCAAGGGGCTTGGCGTGTTGTTGGATACGGATTTCACGACCGGCATCACAAGCCAGGCAATGCAGACGGGTGGTATGGGCGTATTGTTGACGCTTCTGATCCTGACGACCCCACCAATGGCAGCATTCTTCTTCCAAGGCACGCTGGGCAGCTTCATGGCGTACTCGCAGATCGGTGGCGCCACATCGGCCGGCGGATCGCCTGGGCCCCAGGGGCAGGCGCCGGGGTCGTACACTCCCAGTCAGCCAAGCAGTAATGACAACAGGCGTGCAGATGATGTTCGTGCTACCTCGCCTCAAGTCGTTGGTTCGAGTATGTCTCAAACTCCGCAGGCAGGCTCCAGAGCCGTGAATCGTGACACTAGTGCGGGGTAGGAGCTAAGATGAAGAAACTAAGTGCGTTAATTCGTGTTATTTTTATTTATTTTGTTTATTCTTCTGGTGCTTTGGCGGAAGGAAATTGTCCGTCAGGTTACTATCCTATTGGTGGGCAGGGCGTATCAGGTTGTGCTCCGATGAGTCCAAGCAATAATTCCGCTCCTCAGCCTACGGGTGAGTGGAGGACTCGCTGGGGTGCTTTAGCCTATAGTAAAGACGATAAAATACTAGGTGTAGCTGAAAGCAAGGCGTCGAAATCTGATGCGCGTAAGGCCGCTGTCGATTTCTGTACTCAAGCTGGAGGGGTTGGGTGTAAAGCACAAGTTTTCTATAAGAATGGATGTATTGCTATAGCTAGTTCCCAAGCGACCTATAGTTCTAGGACGTCCACATCCGCTTCTAAGGTAAGGGCAGAGAGCATTGCTTTAGAGGAATGCGGAAAATCTGATTGTAAAATTTATTATTCAGGGTGCAGTCAGGCTGCTTTTAGAAGTTACTAATCTGGGATATGGTTTGACTCATAATGTGTAAAAGGTCTGATCGCTGGCGCTTGCTGGACAAAAGTAGCTTCGCGCTTGGTATCGAGTAGACGATGGAGCAATGACAGGAATGCGAATGTCAGGTTCTAATGCCCCGCAGTCCCAGCAGACGGGTGAGCGCGCTTCCAATCGAAATTCTCACTAGAAATGCTTATGAAACGTTATTTCTTGCTTTTTTTTCTTAGTATGTTTCCGGTCCTGGCTTCTGCAGAAGGTGCATGTCCGCCTGGTTTTTACCCTATAGGCGGTCAAGGAGTGTCAGGGTGCGCGCCTATAGCGGCTGGAAACTCAAATGCACCTCAGCCAACCGGTGAGTGGAGCACTCGGTGGGGGGCTCTTGCTAGAAGTCAGGACAACTCAGTACTTGGCTTTGCAGCAAAGGAGCATTCCAAGTCTGCAGCAAAGAAAAATGCAATTAAGGCCTGTGTGGAAATTGGTGGAAGCGATTGTAAAGTGAAAGTCTTGTATAAGAATAGTTGCATAGCTCAAGCGCAATCTACTCTACTTGGACGATTTAACACTTTTAACGATAATTCCAAAGAGTTGGCGGAAAGCAATGCATTGCGAGACTGCGGCAATTCGGACTGCGTAGTGGGCTATTCAGATTGTAGTAAAGCAGAGTTTCAAGAATACTGATGTAGAGAAGGATTAGTGGGATTTTTGCCTTAGCGTGAATGCACGAACGGATCGATTGAGCCACAATGATTGCCTCTTTTGGATAAATTTTTTGGGCAGGAGCTGCACCAGTTTCTCGCGGTGGACGTTCCCCAGGAAATCACCGGGTTGATCACCGGCGACGAAGATGAAACGGCGGAGCAGCAGATCGACCAAAGCCTAGCCTGGATGCAAGTTGCGCTGACCACGATCGACGCCCTGCAAGTGGTGGATGACAAGGGACTGCAAG
>NZ_JARVTF010000019.1:2500-5706 GCF_030208825.1 Xanthomonas sp. LMC-A-07 | reverse complement strand
CGCCCATGGATATGTCTTTGGTCAAATTGCAGGCAAAAAGAAACCCTCAATCCTGTCGGACTGAGGGTTTCGGGTAAAGCCCCTGGCGATGACCTACTCTCGCATGGCTTGAGCCACACTACCATCGGCGCAGCTGCGTTTCACTTCCGAGTTCGGGATGGGATCGGGTGGTTCCACAGCGCTAATTTCACCAGGGAGACGGTTGGAGCGTCGCCATCCAAGAAACGGATTAAGGCGCCCAGTCTCGCATAGTTAACTTGTGACGTAGCTTGCGTTTGGGGATCTACCAACGTTCGTTGGGACCAAGGCAACTTGAGGTTATATGGTCAAGCCGCACGGATCATTAGTATCAGTTAGCTCAATACATTGCTGTACTTACACACCTGACCTATCAACCACATAGTCTATATGGTTCCTTTAGGGGGCTTGTGCCCCGGGAAGTCTCATCTTGAGGCGCGCTTCCCGCTTAGATGCTTTCAGCGGTTATCGCTTCCGAACATAGCTACCCGGCAATGCCACTGGCGTGACAACCGGAACACCAGAGGTTCGTCCACTCCGGTCCTCTCGTACTAGGAGCAGCCCCTCTCAAACTTCCAACGCCCATGGCAGATAGGGACCGAACTGTCTCACGACGTTCTGAACCCAGCTCGCGTACCACTTTAAATGGCGAACAGCCATACCCTTGGGACCGACTACAGCCCCAGGATGTGATGAGCCGACATCGAGGTGCCAAACACCGCCGTCGATATGAACTCTTGGGCGGTATCAGCCTGTTATCCCCGGAGTACCTTTTATCCGTTGAGCGATGGCCCTTCCATACAGAACCACCGGATCACTAAGACCTACTTTCGTACCTGCTTGATCCGTCGATCTTGCAGTCAAGCACGCTTATGCCTTTGCACACAGTGCGCGATGTCCGACCGCGCTGAGCGTACCTTCGTGCTCCTCCGTTACTCTTTAGGAGGAGACCGCCCCAGTCAAACTACCCACCATACACGGTCCCTGATCCGGATAACGGATCTAGGTTAGAACGTCAAGCACGACAGGGTGGTATTTCAAGGTTGGCTCCACTGCAGCTAGCGCCACAGTTTCATAGCCTCCCACCTATCCTACACAGACGAACTCAACGTTCAGTGTAAAGCTATAGTAAAGGTTCACGGGGTCTTTCCGTCTTGCCACGGGAACGCTGCATCTTCACAGCGATTTCAATTTCACTGAGTCTCGGGTGGAGACAGCGCCGCTGTCGTTACGCCATTCGTGCAGGTCGGAACTTACCCGACAAGGAATTTCGCTACCTTAGGACCGTTATAGTTACGGCCGCCGTTTACTGGGGCTTCGATCAAGAGCTTCGCCTTGCGGCTGACCCCATCAATTAACCTTCCAGCACCGGGCAGGCGTCACACCCTATACGTCCACTTTCGTGTTTGCAGAGTGCTGTGTTTTTGATAAACAGTCGCAGCGGCCTGGTTTCTGCGACCCTCTTCAGCTATAGCTCGCATGAGCCACCAAAAAGGGTGCACCTTCTCCCGAAGTTACGGTGCCATGTTGCCTAGTTCCTTCACCCGAGTTCTCTCAAGCGCCTGAGAATTCTCATCCTACCCACCTGTGTCGGTTTACGGTACGGTCTTCGTGAGCTGAAGCTTAGGAGCTTTTCCTGGAAGCGTGGTATCAGTGACTTCGCCATAAAGGCTCGTCTCGGTGCTCGGTCTTAAAGGATCCCGGATTTGCCAAAGATCCAAACCTACCGCCTTTCCCCGGGACAACCAACGCCCGGTACACCTAACCTTCTCCGTCCCTCCATCGCACTCACGCGAGGTGCAGGAATATTAACCTGCTTCCCATCGACTACGGCTTTCGCCCTCGCCTTAGGGACCGACTAACCCTGCGTCGATTAACGTTGCGCAAGGAAACCTTGGGCTTTCGGCGTGCGGGCTTTTCACCCGCATTATCGTTACTCATGTCAGCATTCGCACTTCCGATACCTCCAGCAGACTTCTCAATCCACCTTCGCAGGCTTACGGAACGCTCCTCTACCGCGCATAAAACCGAAGTTTTACGCACCCCAAGCTTCGGTTCACTGCTTAGCCCCGTTAAATCTTCCGCGCAGACCGACTCGACCAGTGAGCTATTACGCTTTCTTTAAAGGGTGGCTGCTTCTAAGCCAACCTCCTGGCTGTCTATGCCTTTCCACATCGTTTTCCACTTAGCAGTGAATTTGGGACCTTAGCTGTGGGTCTGGGTTGTTTCCCTTTTCACGACGGACGTTAGCACCCGCCGTGTGTCTCCCGGATAGTACGTACTGGTATTCGGAGTTTGCAATGGTTTGGTAAGTCGCGATGACCCCCTAGCCATAACAGTGCTCTACCCCCAGTAGTATTCGTCCGAGGCGCTACCTAAATAGCTTTCGAGGAGAACCAGCTATCTCCGGGTTCGATTAGCTTTTCACTCCTAATCACAGCTCATCCCCGTCTTTTGCAACAGACGTGGGTTCGGGCCTCCAGTACCTGTTACGGCACCTTCACCCTGGCCATGACTAGATCACCCGGTTTCGGGTCTACTGCCCGCGACTATGCGCCCTTATCAGACTCGGTTTCCCTTCGCCTCCCCTATACGGTTAAGCTTGCCACGAACAGTAAGTCGCTGACCCATTATACAAAAGGTACGCAGTCACTCTTGCGAGCTCCTACTGCTTGTACGCACACGGTTTCAGGATCTATTTCACTCCCCTCTCCGGGGTTCTTTTCGCCTTTCCCTCACGGTACTGGTTCACTATCGGTCGGTCAGGAGTATTTAGCCTTGGAGGATGGTCCCCCCATATTCAGACAGGGTTTCACGTGCCCCGCCCTACTCGTCTTCACTGGAGTGGCCCTTTTAAATACAGGGCTATCACCTTCTATGGCCAATCTTTCCAGATTGTTTTTCTAAAGCCATTCCAGCTTAAGGGCTGTTCCCCGTTCGCTCGTCACTACTCAGGGAATCTCGGTTGATTTCTTTTCCTCCGGTTACTTAGATATTTCAGTTCACCGGGTTCGCTTCAAGCAGCTATGAATTCACTGCAAGATACTGCCGAAGCAGTGGGTTTCCCCATTCGGATATTGCCGGATCAAAGCTTGTTGCCAGCTCCCCGACACTTTTCGCAGGCTACCACGTCCTTCATCGCCTCTGACCGCCTAGGCATCCACCGTGTGCGCTTATTCGCTTGACCA
>NZ_JARVTF010000028.1:0-5734 GCF_030208825.1 Xanthomonas sp. LMC-A-07 | reverse complement strand
ACAAAAACGTCGCGCATCCATGCGCGCCGCCCTGCGGGTTGTATCTACCTGGCTTACCGCTGCGGTATGGGGGACCCGAAGCAAAGAGCAAAACCGAAGCAACGGCAGAGCGACAGCGACAGCCAGCGAAACATCTCCATGGAAATGGAGATACAAATTCCAGAGGCCAAACGAAAAGGGACGGCATAGCCGTCCCTTTTCGTTCTACCTAAAAACCTGAGCCAACCGCTCAGGTCACTCGGTCAACCCACGACTCTCCAACAGCGCCTTGACGCTGGGATCCTTGCCACGGAAATCGCGGTACAGCGTCGCCAGATCGACGGTATTGCCGCGCGAAAGGATCTTGGCGCGGAAGGTATCGCCGTTCTTGCGGGTCAGGCCGCCGTTTCCCTTGAACCACTCGAATGCGTCATCATCGAGCACTTCCGACCAGAAATAGGCGTAGTAGCCGGCGGAATAACCGCCGCCCCAGATGTGATCGAAATAGGTGCTGCGGTAGCGCGGCGGGACTTCGGCCAGATCGACCTTGAAGCGCTTCAAGGCATCGGCCTCGAACTTGCTCACGTCCTGCAGCGGTGCATCGGCCGGCTGGGTGTGCCAGGCCAGGTCGAGCAATGCCGCCGACAAGTACTCGGTGGTGGCGTAGCCGCTGTTGAAGGTCTTGGCCTTCTTGATCTTCTCCACCAGGGCATCGGGCATCGCTGCACCGGTCTGGTAGTGCTTGGCGTAGTTGGCGAAGACCTTCGGGTCCGAGGCCCAGTGCTCGTTGAACTGCGAGGGGAACTCGACAAAGTCACGCGAGGTGCTGGTGCCGGCGATCGAGGGGTACTTCACCTTGGAGAACATGCCATGCAGTGCGTGCCCGAACTCATGGAACAAGGTGGTGACGTCATCAAAGCTCAGCAGCGCCGGTTGGCCCGCGGCGGGCTTGGTGAAGTTGCACACGTTGTAGACCACCGGCTTGGTGCCGGTCAGCCCGTCCTGCTCCACGAACACATCCATCCAGGCGCCGCCGGACTTGCTGTCGCGCTTGAAGTAGTCGGTGTAGAACAGCGCCATCGAGGTGCCGTCCGCATCGAACACTTCGTACACCTTCATGTCCGCGTGATAGGTCGGGATGTCGGTGCGCTGCTTGAAGGTGATGCCATACAGCTGCGTGGCTGCGTAGAAAACGCCGTTCTGCAGCACGTTGTCCAGTTCGAAATACGGCTTGATCTGCGATTCGTCCAGGTCGTACTTGGCCTTGCGCACCTGCTCGGCGTAGAAGTCCCAATCCGCAGCAGCCAGCTTGAAGCCGCCCTGCTGCGCATCGATGACCTTCTGCATCTCGCCCACTTCGCGGCGCGCCTTGGCGGTCGCCGCCGGCACGGTGTCGGTCAACAGCTTGAGCGCGGCCTCCGGCGTCTTGGCCATCTGGTCGCCCAGGCTGTAGGCGGCGTAGCTGTCGAAGCCGAGCAGCTTGGCTTTTTGCGCGCGCAGCTGCGCCAGCCGCTGGATGGTCTGGCGGGTGTCGTTGGCGTCGCCCTGTTCGGCACGGGTTTGCGAGGCCTTCATCACCTGCGCGCGCAGGTCGTGATCCTTCAGCGACGCCAGCACCGGCTGCTGGGTGGTGTTCTGCAGGGTCAGCAGGTACTTGCCATCGAGCTTGCGCGCCTTGGCGGCATCGGCGGCGGCGGCGATGTCGCCCTCGCTCAGGCCATCGAGCTTGGCCTTGTCGTCCACCACCACGGCGGCGGCAGCCGAGGCGGCCACCAGCTTGGTATGGAACTGCGTGGAGAGCGTGGTCTCCTCCACGTTGAGCTTGCGCAAGGTGGTCTTGTCGGCGTCGGACAGCTGCGCGCCGGCGCGCACCAGCTCTTCGTAATGGCGTTCGACCAGGCGCTTTTGCTCCGGCTCCAGGCTCAGCGTGTCGCGTTGGTCGTAGATCGCCTTGACGCGTGCGAACAGTTTGGGATCCAGATTGATCTCGTCCTGGTGCGCGGCGAGCTTGGGCGCCACCTCTTCCTGGATTTTCTGGCGGGCGTCGCTGGTATCGGCCTGCACCAGGCCAAAGAAAATGCGCGAGACGCGGGTGAGCGTTTCGCCGCTGCGCTCCATCGCTTCGATGGTGTTGTCGAAGTTGGCCGGCTCGGGGTTATCGGCAATCTTGCGCACGTCCGCCAGATGCTGGCGCATGCCTTCTTCGAACGCAGGCAGATAATCGCTGTCCTGGATCTTGTCGAACGGCGGCGCCTGGAACGGCAGCGTGCTGGCGGTCAGCAGCGGGTTCGGCGCGGCATCCGGGGTCTGGGTGGTAGCGGTCTTCTCGGGCACGGTGGTGGACTCCTTACCGGACGAATCTTTTCCAGAACAAGCAGCCAGTGCCAGGGTGATGGCAGCGGCCAGAACGACGGTACGCGACATGGCGTGTAATTCCTGAGTGGGTAACAGCAGCCGGCCACGCTAGCGGGTTTCGTCGCGTGTGGCATGTGCCGTTGGATTGGATGGATGAACGCAGTGGGGCTGCGAGATCGCGTGCCGTCCGGGCGCCATCGCGTGGGCCGCCGCTGCGTCGTCATGCGCTCCGGATGCGGTGATGGGCTGGCACGCGCCAGCCTTCAGCGCCATACCGGGCAAGCGCGGCAGCGTTACAGCGCCTCGTCCTTGAAGATCGCCACATGCGGCGTGCCATCGGCACCGATCCAGCCGCGGTACATGCCCTCGGTATTGAACGGAAATGCGGCATTGCCCTGCGCATCCAGCGCAATCGCGCCACCGTCGCCGCCGGCCTTGGGAATCTGCTGATCGATGACTGCCTCGGCCGCCTGTTGCAGCGATTGCCCGGCATATTTCATGCGCGCGCAGATGTCGTAGGCGGCCACCGCGCGGATATAGAACTCGCCCCAGCCGGTGCCGGATACCGCGCACTGGGTGTTGGCATAGGTACCGGCGCCAATGATGGGCGCATCGCCCACGCGGCCGTAGCGCTTGTTGGTCATGCCGCCGGTGGACGTACCGGCTGCCAGATGGCCGTCGCGGTCCAGCGCCAACGCGCCCACGGTGCCGAAGTGCTTGGCGGTTTCCAGATCCAGTTCGGCTTGGGCCTGGCGGTCACCGGCCTCGGCCTTGCGCGCTTTTTGCAGTTGCTGCCAACGCTTGTCGGTACGGAAATAGCTGGGATCGACCAACGCGATGCCCTGCTCGCGCGCGAACTGCTCGGCGCCGTCGCCGACCAGCATCACATGCTTGGAGCGGTCCATGACACTGCGCGCCAACAGGATGGGGTTCTTGACCGTGTGCACGCCGGCGATCGCGCCGGCCTTGCCGCTGGCGCCGTCCATGATCGCGGCATCGAGTTCGTTCTTGCCATCGTGGGTGAACACCGCACCGCGCCCGGCGTTGAACTGCGGCGCATCCTCCAGCACGGTGATGGTGGCGGCCACCGCATCCACCGCGCTAGCGCCGCGCGTCAACACCGCATGGCCAGCACGCAGCGCGCGCTGCATCGCCTCGCGTGCCTGCGCTTGTTCCTCCGGCGACAGGCTGGATTTCTCCACACCGGCGCCGCCGTGGATCACCAGCATGGGCGTGGCGGCCCACACCGGGCCGGTGGCCCACAGCAGCAACGACAGGCACAACACGCGGGCAGATGACATTGGCGTTCCTCGCAAGGCGTGGCCGGCGATCGCCACCACGCAAACAGGGGATGGTGGGCTCAGAGCGTATCGCGGTGCTTGCCGCGCCACGGGCGGTACCAGCTGCGCACGGCGGCGATATCGGCGGCCATGTCGGTGCCGGTCCAGAACGGCTCGCCGATGCCCACGGTCTTGCTGGGGTAATCGAAATACACCGGCAGGATCGGCACCTTGGCATCGGAGGCGATCTTCCAGAACCCCGCCTTCCAGTTTTCGACGCGCTTGCGCGTGCCTTCCGGGGTGATCACGTACCACATCTGCTCGGAGTTGCGGATCAACCGCACCGCCTGGCCAATCGTGCCTTGCGGCGAGCTGCGGTCCAGCGGGATGGCGCCGAGCTTGCGCAGCAGCGGCCCCAGCGGCCACCAGAACAGCTGCGCCTTGCCCAGCACGCGCACATCGAAGCCGAGCGCGAACTTGGCCGCAAAGCCGAGAAAACCGTCCCAGTTGGAGGAGTGCGGGGCGACGATCATCACCAGCTTGGGCTCGTCGGGCAGACGACCGACCAACCGCCAGCCGGTCAACCGCAGCGCGGTGCGGCCGAGCCAACGGCCGAAGCGGCCATGCGCACGCGGCATGCGTGGTGGTGAGGGTTGCAACAGGATGTTGGCCTGCGTTACCGGCGGCAACGACGGGTCAGTGTCACTCACGCTTACTCCCAGTGGGACGCAGAGCGTCCACGTTTGATCTGGCTACGCTCACGCTTGGCATCCAGCCGCCGCAGCTTGGCACCATGGCTCGGTTTGGTGGCCACGCGGCGCTTGGGCACCGACAGGCATGCATTGATGATCTCGGCCAGCCGCTCTCGCGCATCTTCGCGGTTACGGTCCTGGGTGCGGAACCGCTGCGCATCGATCACCAGCACGCCGTCAGCGGTCATGCGGCGATCGCGCCGCGACAGCAGGCGCGCGCGCAACGGTTCCGGCAGCGACGGCGAGCCGGCCACATCGAAGCGCAGCTCCACCGCCGTCGACACCTTGTTGACGTTCTGCCCACCGGCGCCGCTCGCGCGCACGAAGCGCTCGACGATCTCGCCGGGCGGGATCGCCAGGTTGGGGGTGATCTGGATGGGTTCACTGGCCATGCGCCGGATTGTATCGGGACGGGCGTGGACGCGCGCGCGAACGCCGGCGTCATCCCGTATGCTGCGGCCGGTCCCCCGACTGCAGGATGCTCCGATGACACCCACCGCTTTCATTTCGGCCCGTCGCCACGCCCGTCGCCTGTTGGTGCTGCTGGTGCTGGCCCTCGCCTCGCCGGTGGCCTGGGCCCAGGCGCCCAGCGATGCCGACGTCAACCGGCTGCTGGCCGCTTCGCGCGCGCAGACCATGCTCGACACCATGCTGCCGCAGATCGAAGCGATGCAGCAGCAGCAATTCGCCCAGCTCACCGCGCAGCGCCAGCTCGATGCCGACCAGCAGGCGCAGCTGCAGCGCATCCAGGACCGCACCCGCCAGACCGTGCGCAAGGCGCTGTCGTGGTCGGAGCTGCGCCCGATGTACGTGGACCTGTACAAGCGCTCGTTCTCGCGCGAGGACGTGATTGCCATGGCCGAGTTCTACGAGAGCTCGGCCGGCCAGAGCCTGCTGGACAAGACCCCGGCACTGACCCAGAACCTGATGGGCGCCATCCAGCAAAAGATGCTGCCGCTGTTTACCGATCTGCAGAAGGATCTGGAGAAGATCGTCAATGAGCCGGCAGCGGCGCAGAAGCCCTGAAGAGCTGGGATTGGGGAGTTGGGATTGGGGATTCGTAACCGCGTGATCCCTACGGCGGATGCGGATGCGGATGCGGATGCCAGGTTGATCGCGTTGACGATTCCGGCGGTGCCCCAGCTTTCCTCCAGTGAGAGAAGCCTGCTCCAGCCCCTCTCCGCCGGGAGAGGGAATTGGGGTGAAGGCGGTAAGCGGCGCAGCAGCACGTGCATCCAAACTTCAACAGGCTTCGCTCGCACCCTCATCCGCCCCTACGGGGCACCTTCTCCCGAGGGGAGAAGGAACAGTCAAGCCCCTCTCCGCCGGGAGAGGGAATTGGGGTGAAGGCGGTAAGCGGCGCAGCAG
>NZ_JARVTF010000027.1:0-10135 GCF_030208825.1 Xanthomonas sp. LMC-A-07 | reverse complement strand
TGCGTAGCGGAATGACGGGTGGATAGTCAGGGAGTAGCGCTTCAGCTACAAATTGATTGGGCGGTTTTTTCATACCCGGATAACTCGACATGGGGCCTAACGCTTGAATTAAGCCGACCCGCGAAGCGGGTTCGGCTTGAATGAATTGTTAGCGCCCGCGCCGGGCAAGTACACAGGCGTACCGAGCGCGGCAGCGTAATGTGACTGAGATGAGAACGGCCAGTACGCCATGTCGCCGGCGGACCGTAGGCGACGGAAGTAGATGCGTCCTGCTAATCCAAGTGTCAGCAAGTTGCTAATAGTGAGAAGCGCAGACTGGCCGCGGGAGAGAACCGGCCAAAGGTAGGCAAGGCCTGACTTGAGAAAGAGGACGCAGCGAACTGCCGCGTCCCTTTGAGCTTGCGACAGCCTGTCGGCACCGACCAGGCGGTGCTCTCGAAGATCACAGTAGAGCAGCCATAGGAATTGGTTGTAGATCTCTCGGATCGCCGGATCCGCCGACTTTGGCACCGCATCGTCGAACTGGAAGTTTGTGATACGAGCGCCAATGAGCCAGCGCGTTGACTCAGCCAAAGTTGCTCGAGCTTGCTGATCAATTGCCATAGGGCGCTAACACCTGAGTTAAGCCGACCCGCGAAGCGGGCTCGGCTTGAATGAATTGTTAGCCGTAGCAACCGGATCGACCATTGCCATAGTCAACAGTGATTTGCGCTGAACGAAGTGTGGATGTGAGTAAAAGTGCCTTGATGGGATCGGCGCCTTCGCATCTCCGAACCTTAAGTGGCGTGTGCTTGTTCCTTGCAGCATAGACAAAAACGTCCTCAGTAGACGAAACGCGACTCCCAAGACGAATCGTGCCGTCCGAACGGAGGTACACAGTGTCAGGAGCGGGGCGTTGCCAGAAGAAAGCAATGGCGGCGATCACTACAAGTAAGAAGGCAGTCGAACGTTTCATAAGGGCTAACGCTTGAATTAAGCCGGGTTGCGAAGCAACGTCGGCTTGAATGAGTTGTTAGGCAGTGAGTGGCTGCGAAGGTTGGATGGTGCAACCATGCTCCCCAGCACTGCCGCCTGGACCAATTTTGCCACAGCTTGCGGGGTGGAGCTTGCTCAGCGATGCAGCGGCACGTGATGCCACCGAAGCCAACTGCACCGAGCGCAGCGCGGAAACGACGTACCAAGGCGAAGCACCGAACTTACCGCAACCAGCAACGGTGATGACTGCTGTCCGGAGCCAACCGCATGCATGCCTGCGAAATCACCGAAGGGGCAACCACCAGCGCATTCGCTCCATCACGGCCTAACGCTTGAATTAAGCCGAGTTGTGAAGCAACGTCGGCTTGAATGAGTTGTTAGGCAGCGAGTGGCCGCGAAGGTTGGATGGTGCAACCATGCTCCCCAGCACTGCCGCCTGGACCGAGTGTGCCACAGCTTGCGGGATGGAGCTTGCCCAGCGATGCAGCGGCGCGTGATGCCACCGGAGCCAACTGCAACGAGCGCAGCGCCGGAACCAAGTGCCAAGGCGAATCACCGAACTTACCGCAACCAGCAGCGGTGATGACTGCTGTCCGGAGCCAGCCGCATGCATACCTGCGAACTCACCGAAGCGGCAACCACCAACGCATTTGCTCCACCGCTGCCTAACACCTGAATTAAGCCGACCCGCGAAGCGGCTTCGGCTTGAATGAATTGTTAGGCCTCACTCAGTGCTCCGCAGTGAGCGAGCCTTCAATGCTCGCCTTTGGTGCAGTGGTGCGCCGGAGGAAGTCCTGCAGCATGGCTTCTCGACATTCCGCAAGTGACCGATTGTCACGTTGTGCATACATGCGGGAGGCATGCTCGAAGAGATCGGCGAGAAGCTCTCCAAAGTCTTCGGCGGTACCGTCCACATCGCTACTAATGATGACGTGGAGTTGGCCGTGGGCTGCCCACAGGCGCATGAGCTCAAAGGCCTCGGGATCCGTCAAAGCGTCTGGAGGAATATCGAGTTCGTCAGAATGCATGTCTGGGGCCTAACGCTTGAATTAAGCCGAGTTGCGAAGCAACGTCGGCTTGAATGAGTTGTTAGGCAGTGAGTGGCCGCGAAGGTTGGATGGTGCAACCATGCTCCCCAGCACTGCCGCCTGGACCGAGTTTGCCACAGCTTGCGGGATGGAGCTTGCTCAGCGATGCAGCGGCGCGTGATACCACCGAAGCCAACTGCAACGAGCGCAGCGCGGGAACGCCGTGCCAAGGCGAAGCGCCGAACTTACCGCAACCAGCAACGGTGATGACTGCTGTCCGGAGCCAACCGCATGCATGTCTGCGAACTCACCGAAGGGGCAACCACTAGCGCATTCGCTCCACCACGGCCTAACGCCAGAATTAAGCCGCGCCGCGAAGCGGCGTCGGCTTGAATGAGTTGTTAGGCAGTGAGTGGCCGCAAAGGTTGGATGGTGCAACCATGCTCCCCAGCACTGCCGCCTGGACCGAGTGTGCCACAGCTTGCGGGAGGGAGCTTGCCCAGCGATGCAGCGGCGCGTGATGCCACCGAAGCCAACTGCAACGAGCGCAGCGCGGGAACGACGTGCCAAGGCGAAGTACCGAACTTACCGCAATCAGCAACGGTGATGACTGCTGTCCGGAGCCAACCGCATGCACACCTGCGAACTCACCGAAGCGGCGACCACCAACGCATTTGCTACACCACGGCCTAACGCCTGAATTAAGCCGACCCGCGAAGCGGGTTCGGCTTGAATGAATTGTTAGGGGCCATTGCCGGTGGCCGCAACACGCACGCCTACAAGCAGGCCAGTGCCAATGCAACCGGGCAGTACCCAGGCC
Source organism: Xanthomonas sp. LMC-A-07 (assembly GCF_030208825.1). NCBI lineage: Bacteria > Pseudomonadati > Pseudomonadota > Gammaproteobacteria > Lysobacterales > Lysobacteraceae > Xanthomonas > Xanthomonas sp. LMC-A-07. The sequence continues at coordinate 7,312 of NZ_JARVTF010000027.1, read as the reverse complement.
CAATCCGTTGGTTGGTGGAAAAAATTTGCGAGAAGTAACCCTAGCGCCCCCAAAACAAACGACCAGCCCGACAAGTGTAGCCCCTCAAGCGGCATGCTTTGGTTGAATGGATTGGCAGTCCAACTGGGGCGTTGCCAAACCAGGTCATTGCGAAGTACCTGCCAGGCAATGACCGAGACCAAGGCGAATCCGCCAAGAATGAAAGGAATGTACCACTTGGGCGGTTGTGAGAAGTCGTCAGGCATTGTGGCGCGAATGAGTAACCACGCCGGTATGGATAGCGCCACTAAAGTCAGGCGGGTAGTCAGCCAAATGTGCGAGGATCTTTCCATGCCCCCTAACGCTTGGGTTAAGCCGAGTTGCGAAGCAACTTCGGCTTGAATGAGTTGTTAGGCAGTGAGTGACCGCAAAGGTTAGATTGTGCAACCATGCTCCCCAGCACTGCCGCCTGGACCGAGTTTGCCACAGCTTGCGGGATGGAGCTTGCCAAGCGATGCAGCGGCGCGTGATGCCACCGAAGCCAACTGCACCGAGCGCAGCGCGGGAACGACGTGCCAAGTCGAAGCACCGAACTTACTGCAACCAGCAACGGTGATGACTGCTGTCCGGAGCCAACCCATGCACACCTGCGAACTCACCGAAGCGGCGACCACTAACGCATTTGCTCCACCACGGCCTAACGCCTGTACTAAGCCGACCCGCGAAGCGGGTTCGGCTTGAATGAATTGTTAGGCAGAGACACGATCAACTCTCCATCGAAATTTCATCGATCGCTCCGGCGTCGCCAAAGCGGACGGAGAGAACGTAGTCCGTTACGTCACCAGGGAGCGAAAAGTCAAAGTTTTCAATATCCCCCTCGCCCCAGTTGGACTTGAGCTGGAGCAGCCTGAGTACCGCAGCTGGATCGGGTACATCAGTACCGGTATGCTCTTGCCAGTAATCCTGAGGAAGCTCTTCTAGGTGATGCCCGACGAACATAGTGGTGCTGAACTCGCCGGCCTCTGTCCCATACGCATTCCGGATTGCATCAAGCGCCAGCTTTGCACGCTTCTCAACTTCGTCTGCCATGATCTCTCCTTGTCTGCCTAACGCCTGAGTTAAGCCGAGCCGCGAAGCGGCTTCGGCTTGAATGAATTGTTAGGCCTCACCTTTCGGCAGACCCGCGAGCTATCAAACATCCTGCTGAGGTGCGACGAGTGCTCCACCGTGATAGATCAAATCCGCCAGTACCCGTTCGTCTATCGTCTTCTTAAGCTTTGTCCCGTCAATCGGAACTCGCGCTTCTGTACCGTCTGATCTAGCAAAGACAAGGAAGTAAGAGTCGCCATCTTGAAGCACCTCTCGAATCTCGATGCGGTGGACTCCATTGCGCTTAACTACTACAAGTGCTTCGGAAAGGGGGTCGCTTGAATCTGTCATGTGAGGCCTAACGCCTGAATTAAGCCGCGCCGCGAAGCGGCGTCGGCTTGAATGAATAGTTAGCCACCTGGCCGCATCACCGGACAAGCCCCCACTAGCGCGTTCGACACGAGAACATTCATGGGGTCTTTCCAGACATCTTTGTTGGTCAGCACATGCTTATCAACAACGTCTCGCAATGCCTCGCTGCTCATTTCAGAAGTACATGCATGAACCTTCTGCACCTCTTCCTTAGAGGCTCCGTAGAATCCAGAGCTCAGCAGCCCGTCTACAACGCCCATTACATAGGCTGATCGAGTGGCAGGTGACTGCGTCACATACGTCTCGCCTTTCAAGTACCCATCATAGACGTGCACCGACTGCGCAGAACTAGTCGAGGCAGCTAACAACAGACCAGCGAATAATCCAAATCGCATAACCAAATCTCCTAGGGGCTAACGCTTGAATTAAGCCGAGTTGCGAAGCAACTTCGGCTTGAATGAGTTGTTAGGCAGTGAGTGGCCGCGAAGGTTGGATGGTGCAACCATGCTCCCCAGCACTGCCGCCTGGACCGAGTGTGCCACAGCTTGCGGGATGGAGCTTGCCCAGCGATGCAGCGATGCGTGATGTCACCGAAGCCAACCGCACCGAGCGCAGCGCGGGAACGACGTGCCAAGGCGAAGCACCGAACTTACCGCCATCAGCAACGGTGATGACTGCTGTCCGGAGCCAACCGCATGCACACCTGCGAACTCACCGAAGCGGCGACTACCAACGCATTTGCTCCACCACGGCCTAACGCCTGAATTAAGCCGAGCCGCGAAGCGGCTTCGGCTTGAATGAATTGTTAGGCAGCGAGCTCAGTGAAGAAGGTGAGCCTGTTGCCGTCTGGATCAGCTACCAAGATTTCGCGAGTTTTCCATGCGGTGTTGCGCGGCGAGCCAGATTGAACAAGTCCCGTTGTTTGGAACGCCTGATGGCACTCGTCTACATCTGGAACAGCAAAGTAGACGGCGCCACCGACCTGACAGTCGTCTGCGTGTTCTGTCAGGAAAATCGATTGGTGCCCGCGAGTGAGCTGCGCAAAGACCGGAAAATCCGGCGCGTGCCGATACTCCCAATCGACGGTGAATCCAAGCCCCTGAACGTAGAACGGGAAACTGGCGGAAGCACTGGTTACCCGAAGGACGGGGGTCACTGTCTGAGTCACGATGATCTCTCCTTGCTGCCTAACGCCTGAATTGAGCCGCGCCGCGAAGCGGCGTCGGCTTGAATGAACTGTTAGACCTCATTCTCTGATCTCACGAATAATTTTGACAATTCTCATGGCGCGTTTTGAGTACTCAGTACAGGCGCTGGCATGACTATCTGACGCCCGCTGGTGATTGTGGTCATTCACGCTATAGGTTAGATCCAAGTACTTTTCTGCTCGGTCTACCAGGCCGTCCAAAAGCGCTATTTCGCGACGGAGTTGAAGAAGTTGTCTCTGGAGCGGCGTTTTGAAGCTTAGAAATGCGGACACGCGAGAATCTAGTAGGGGTACAGAGTAGTGTTGTAATGCGAGGCCCACTCCAACTGGGCTTGCAGAGTGCATCGCAAGCGCAGAAAGCTGCTCGTCATCAAGCTTAAGGAATGTTTCAACGCCTTTTTGGAGGCGTGATACCGCTACTACTTGAGGGTACTCTTCGACTACGGCCTTCATTTCCTGGAGAAATTCACGATCGAGTGTGCCTTGGCTCATCCTGACGCGGTAGGCTGCGGTGGCGATGGTCGTAGCGAACTCCTCGAGCTCTGTAATTATCGCGGATCTTCCAAGTTTATTGTCCTTGCGTTGTCTAATCGCATCAACGATTGAAGGGCCGAGCAAGCCAAGAAGCCAGCCGATGAGTATGAGCGCCACAGGCTCGAGAAACTTTGGCATGAGGTCTAACGCTTGAATTAAGCCGAGTTGCGAAGCAACGTCGGCTTGAATGAGTTGTTAGGCAGTGAGTGGCCGCGAAGGTTGGGTGGTGCAACCATGCTCCCCAGCACTGCCGCCTGTGCAGAGTGTGCCACAGCTTGTGGGATGGAGCTTGCCTAGCGACGCCGCGGCGCGTGATGCCACCGAAGCCAAGTGCGACGAGCGCAGCGCGGGAACGACGTGCCAAGGCGAAGTACCAAACTTACCGCAACCAGCAACGGTGATGACTGCTGTCCGGAGCCAACCGCACGCACGCCTGCGAATTCACCGAAGCGGCAACCACCAACGCATTTGCTCTACCACTGCCTAACGCTTGAGTTAAGCCGGACCGGTTTGCGGCCGCGGCAATGGTTCAATCTTAGTGCCATTTCCGCGGCCGCGAAGCGGGCTCGGCTTGAGCGAATTGTTAGGTTGCAGCCTACCGGAGATCGACAACGTTGCCTGGCTCGCTCGCCACTACGACAGCCCCGTCTCTGAAGTCGGGCGAGGCGTCCGGGCCGAAGCATGGTTCACATTCAAGTGTGATTTCATCCCCGCGTAGGTGAAGGACAAAACTGCAAACAGTCTCACCGAGCGTGCCTGTTACGCGGGGCTCGCACAGCGTGACCGGCTCAGGCAGTTCAAGTAGAACTGCGACCGTGGCGAAGTAACCGCAGCCGGTGTATTCGTACCGCGAGAGTTCGGGGGCTTTCAAGATGGCGTCGAGTGCTGCCGGCGACAACTCACTGCCGGCCAGAATACGGATTGCTTCCACTTCAAAGTCGCGTAGTGCTGTCATCTGCAACCTAACGTCCGAGATAAGCCGACTTGCGAAGCAAGTTCGGCTTGATTGAGTTGTTAGGCGACAGGCGCGAGATCATCGGGAAACGCTCCTGCAGCTGCCCACTCACTTTCAGAAAAGTCATCTGCGACAAAGCGGCGGCGCCATGCTCGATTGAGATGCGCATAGACGTGCCCCAAGTCTACCCGTAGCTCAGGCTCCCCATACTCCGGCTCAGCAGAAATCTCCTTTATGAGATTGCCCAGATGCTCGTATGCATCCTCCAGGTCGTGGAGGAGCATGGACCTGCCCAAGGGATTGTCAGTGCGATTGATCATGATCCTGTCGTCTAACGCTTGAATTAAGCCGAGTTGCGAAGCAACTTCGGCTTGAATGAGTTGTTAGGCAGTGAGTGGCCGCGAAGGTTGGATGGTGCAACCATGCTCCCCAGCACTGCCGCCTGGACCAATTTTGCCACAGCTTGCGGGGTGGAGCTTGCTCAGCGATGCAGCGGCACGTGATGCCACCGAAGCCAACTGCACAGAGCGCAGCGCGGAAACGACGTACCAAGGCGAAGCACCGAACTTACCGCAACCAGCAACGGTGATGACTGCTGTCCGGAGCCAACCGCATGCATGCCTGCGAACTCACCGAAGCGGCGACCACAATGGATTGCTCCACCACGGCCTAACACCTGAGTTAAGCCGCGCCGCGAAGCGGCGTCGGCTTGGACGAATTGTTAGGGGGCAGGCAGCAGTGCATAACTGCTCACTCCGATGTAGCGATCAAACGGCTCGCGCTCGGCTGCAGGAAGGCGGCTCCGTTGAATGCGAAGCGAGTAGCCGCCTTGCATAACGCCCGAGCTTACCAAAGCCCAATCGGCTACTTCCGATTCCGGCACGAACTTCCTTGTGCCGGGGGATAGGTCAGTGAGCTCAGGCGGCGCCTCGAAGACGGACGCATTGAGCCCAGAGGGCGTAGCGGACTCCACGCTTAGCCAAAGCCACATGCCGCCACCTGCCGGATCAGAGATGTATGTTTTTACCATCGGCGGGACGTCAGTCGGTGTCCCATCGGCTAGGAGCCGACGAAAGTAGCTTAGCGAGCCGTGAGCTGCTCGGGCGGCGTCCGCAAGCTCCCCGTTGGGAATCGCCATAAAGAGAGGTTCGTCTTCGGGTTGCTCAAATTTGCTGGTGGTATCAGCTTGGCCAAGGCCCAGCATGCCGCGTACGAACCCAAGAATCTTGCCCACGTTGCTCACTCCCGAAGCCCCCTAACGCTTGAATTAAGCCGAGTTGCGACGACGTCGGCTTGAATGAGTTGTTAGGCAGTGAGTGGCCGCAAAGGTTGGATGGTGCAACCATGCTCCCCAGCACTGCCGCCTGGACCGAGTGTGCCACAGCTTGCGGGAGGGAGCTTGCACAGCGATGCAGCGGCGCGTGATGCCACCGAAGCCAACTGCAACGAGCGCAGAAGTGAAACGAGGTGCCAAGGCGAGGCACCAAACTTACCGCAACCAGCAACGGTGATGACTGCTGTCCGGAGCCAACCGCATGCACACCTGCGAACTCACCGCAGCGGCAACCACCAACGCATTTGCTCCACCACGGCCTAACGCCTGAGTTAAGCCGAGCTGCGAAGCGGCTTCGGCTTGAATGAATTGTTAGGCGCCATCGACTCAACTGTGCCGCCGGAGAAAGAAACTATGAACTCCACCGCCTTGCTACAAAGAGTTGCATGAGGGGAGCGAACTACCAGAACCAATGGCTGCGTAGAGACTGGGTCAATGTCCAGTTGCTGCCCAGGCGAACCGCGAAGTGAAACCGATAGCTCCGTCCAATTGTGGTCTTCCGGAGTACGGGAGTCGCCGTCCGAATCGACGTTACAGCCAGCGCCCCACAGATGCTCAGCGACCAGATAGTACGCCGGCCGCGGTCCAGGTGCTTTGATTTGAATCGCGTGATCGCTGGACATGGGGCCTAACGCCTGAATTAAGCCGAACCGCGAAGCGGGTTCGGCTTGAATGAATTGTTAGGCCGCAGCATACAAAACCCCAAGAGCTAGGAACTGTACACAGATTACTGCGAGAGCGAATTGCCAAATGGGTCGTGGTGGCGTGAGCATGTGCACGAATGCGTACAGAGATTTACTGTACAAGAACTGGTAAGCAAGTGCTCCCAATGCTGCAGCGAGAAATCCGAGGAGCGGCTTGCCGTATGGGAAGGCCCAAATGGAGGCCAGCAAAGCTGCGTACGTCGGGATGCCGAGAAGGTGCATGGTCCGCGTACCGGCAGCATCCATTTGAGTGTATTCAAAGATCACGGATGGCTCTCTCTCTGCGGCCTAACACCTGAGTTAAGCCGCGCCGCGAAGCGGCGTCGGCTTGGACGAATTGTTAGGGCTCAGCTGGCGACAGACCATGACGCGTGCTCCACTCAGCGGACCAACTGAAAAGCTTGACGTGGTGCACCTGATGCCAGCCCTCGCCTCGCTCATTATCCAGCATGGTCTCGGTGAGATCGACTCCGCCCCACGCCTGCGTAAAGAGGTGGCCGTCTTGGCAACTACCTTGCTCGGCATGCTCTCGAAGCCTGCGAATCTCCCGTTCCAGCGCGAGGAGGCCAGACACGTCACCATGAATATGGACGACATTGCCTTCCGGGTTTGCAACGATGCTTAGCATGAGAAGCGAATCACCTTTGTCTGCGGCCGGACGCCTGAACTAGGCCGACTGGCGAAGCCAGTTCGGCTTGAATGAATTGTTAGGCGCCAACCTACGGCACAAACCCGGCAGGAAGCACCCTGATCTCCGTGGCCATGCAAATGCCGTTGCCACCGGACAGCGGTCGCACTCCCAAGATGGTGCCGTGAGGCGCAAGCTCTGCTTGGACAATGACCACAGGTTGCTCGGAGCCATCCTCAAGTGACTGGATTGCACAGCAAGGCAGGGCAATTGTGGCGGCGGCGGAATCACCCTGTACGTAGAAGACTGCGGAGCCAGCAGCGACGTCGGCCTCCGTAGCCGGACGGCCGACAACACAGGGCGTGTTGTGCCACTCACTTCCTGCGATTGAACCCCAAAGATCGGCCATGTTTGTTGTGGCGCCTAACGCCTGAGTTAAGCCGAGTTGCGAAGCAGCTTCGGCTTGAATGAGTTGTTAGGCAGTGAGTGACCGCAAAGGTTGGATGGTGCA
>NZ_JARVTF010000029.1:0-10914 GCF_030208825.1 Xanthomonas sp. LMC-A-07 | reverse complement strand
GCGCCGCCCCTGCGGGGTTTGCCCCGAATGGCCTGCCGCTGCGGTATGGGGCCCCGGAGAAGCTGAAAGCCAAAGCCAAAGCCAAAGCCAAAGCGAAGGCGAAGGCGAAGCAACAAGCACAAGCAACAAACGGCAAGCGGCAAGCGGCAAGCGGCAAGCGGAGCCGATGGTTGAGCAGTGCAGCGTTGCCGTGCGGAAACTCAGTCACTAGGACCGTGCTACCACGCGCAACGCGCGCCCACCCCTACGACGCGTTAAAGCTCGCCGCCAGCGTGCCCACCACCAACACCCACCCATCCACCAGGATGAACAACAAGATCTTGAACGGTGCCGAGATCAACATCGGCGACAGCATCATCATGCCCATCGACATCAACACGCTGGCGACCACCAGATCGATGATCACGAACGGAATGAAGATCAGAAACCCGATCTCGAATGCCGTCTTCAGCTCGCTGGTCACAAACGACGCCACCAGCACCGGGAACGGCACCGCGTCCGGGCCGGCGTACTTGCCGTCGCCGGCCATGCCCGCGAAGGTCATCAGGTCGGTCTCGCGGATCTGCGCCAGCATGAAGGCGCGCAGCGGCTGGGTGGTCAGCGTCCAGGCGGTGGAGAAATCGATCTGGTTGTTGAGGTACGGCTGCAGGCCGGCGCCCCACATCTTTTGCCACACCGGCATCATCACCAGCGCGGTCAGGAACATCGCCAGCCCCAGCAGTACCTGGTTGGAGGGGGTCTGGCCGGTGCCCAGCGCCTGGCGCAACAGGCCCAGCACGATGGTGATGCGGGTGAAGGCGGTGAGCACCAGCAGCATCGACGGCAGCAGCGTGATCGCCGTCATCAGCAGCAGTGTCTGCAGCGGCAGGCTCACCGGTTGGTCGCCGATGCGGCCAACGCTGACGTTGGGCAAGGTGGGGACCTGATTGCCGGTGGCCGGCGCCGCCGGTGCGGCGGCAGGCGCGGCGGCCTGGGCCATGGCCGGCAGGGCCGCGGGCGTGGCGCTGGCCAGCAGCGGGCAGCTCATCACCAGCAGGATCAACACCAGGCGCACACTGCGCCCCCAGCGATTCCAACGACTGAACATGTCACGGGTCCTTGCGCAGCTTCTGTGCGAGCAGCTGGGCGAAATTGGGAAGTTGCTTGAAATTGGGCAGGGTGGGTGCAGGCGTGGGCGGCAGTGGTTCGGCCAGGGTGTGCAAGGTGCTGATGCCGCCGGCGGTCACGCCCAGCAGCAATTGCTGGCCGTTGACCTCCACCACCACCACGCGTTCCTTGGCACCCACCGCCAGGCTGGTGACCACCCGCAAGCCCTCGGTGCTGCGGAATCCGCTGCCGGGCATGCGCTTGAGCAACCAGCCCAGGCCGACGATCAGCGCGAGCACCAACAGCAATGCAAAGACCGCGCCAAACAGGCCGGGTGAAGAGGGCGCCTGCGCGCCGACCTGGGTGGCCTTGGCCGCGGCGGGCGCGGCAATGGCCAGCAGGCCGATCACCGCAGCCTCCGGATCCGTTCGCTGGGGCTGACCACGTCGGTCAGGCGGATGCCGAAGCGGTCGTTGATCACCACCACTTCGCCATGCGCGATCAAGGTGCCGTTGACGTACACGTCCAGCGGCTCGCCGGCGCCACGTTCCAGTTCCACCACCGAGCCCTGGTTGAGCTGCAGCAGATTGCGGATCGGAATGCGCGCGCGGCCGACTTCCAGCGACAGGGTGACCGGCACGTCCAGGATGACGTCCAGGTTGAGGTCGGTGGCGTTCTGGTCGTGCTCGGCGTGCAGGCTTTCGAAGGTGGCGGGCGCGGCGTCGAGGATGTCGGAGTTGATCATTTGCTGGAGTCCTGGGAGGGAACGGCGCGTGGGGCTTGCACGCCGGGCGGGCGTACGGCGGTGATCTTGACGGCGTTGTTGCCGTTGGAAACGCCGAATTCACCGGTAAACAAAGGGATTTCTTCCACGCACAGCGGCACCTGGGCGGGCAGATCGATCGGCAGGATGTCGCCGATCTTCAGGCCGGTAAGCTGGCGCAGGCTCATGCGCTTGCTGGCCAGCACGCTGGAGAGGGTGACCTCGGCGGTGTCCAGCTGCTCGCGCAGCATCACGTTCCACGAATCGTCGCGGTCGTTGCGGTCGCTCTGGATGCCGGCGTCGAGCAGTTCGCGGATCGGCTCCAGCATCGAGTACGGCAGGGTGATGTGGATTTCGCCGCCGCCACCTTCCAGTTCTACGTGGAAGCGGCACACCACCACGTATTCGCGCGGGGTGACGATGTTGGCGAAGTGCGGGTTGATCTCCGAGTTGATGTACTCGAAGTCCACATCCATCACCGGCGCCCAGGCTTCCTTCAGATCGGCAAAGGTCTGCTTGAGCATCAGCTGGATCACGCGCATCTCGGTGGCGGTGAATTCGCGGCCTTCGATGCGGGTGTGGAAGCGGCCGTCGCCACCGAAGAAGTTGTCCACCACGGTGAACACCAGGGTGGGTTCGAACACGATCAGCCCGGTGCCGCGCAGCGGCTTGAAGCGGATCAGGTTGAGGTTGGTGGGCACGTACAACGAGTGCATGTACTCGTTGAACTTGACCAGGTCGATGCCGCGCACCGACAGGTCCGCCGAGCGCCGGATCAGGTTGAACAGGCCGATGCGCCACAGCCGCGCGAAGCGCTCGTTGACCATCTCCAGGGTCGGCATGCGCCCACGGATGATGCGGTCCTGGCTGGACAGGTCGTACTGGCGCGCTTCGCCGGGTAAGGGCTCCGGCTCGGTGTTGACCGCGCCCGAATCGACGCCATGCAGCAGGGCATCGATTTCGTCCTGGGAAAGCAGATCACTGACGCTCATGGGGACGGTGCCTTACTGGGTAACGAAACTGGTGAACAGCAGTTCTTCGACGCACTTCTTGCCGGTCTCGCTGGTCATGACCTTCTGCGCTTCGGCCAGCGCGGATTTCTGCAGCTTCTGCTTGCCGGGCAGGTCGGCCACATCGGCGGCCTTGACCTGCGACAGCAGCATCAGCAGATGCGCGCGGATGGCCGGGGCGTTTTCAGTAATGAGCTTGAGTTCTTCCGGGTCACGGGTGACCAGCTGCACTTCGACCTGCAGGTACTGCGGGCCGTCGCCGGGGTCGGCCAGGTTGACCACGATCGCCGGGTCCATCGGGAAGTACTGCGCCGGCTTGGGCACTTCGGCAACCTTGGGCGCGGCGTGCTTGCCGTCTTTCTCTTCGCCCTTGTGGCCGAGGAAGAACCAGGCGCCGCCGCCGGCAGCCGCCAGCACAACGACACCGATGGCGATCAGCAGGATGGGCTTCTTGCCGCCCTTCTTCTTCTCGTCTTTCTCTTCGGTCTTTTCGGGTTTCTTCGCGGCTGCCACGGTGTGCTCCAGGGGAATGCTCACCCAGTGGATGCAATCAGCGTGCCAAAACCGCGCCGGTTTCCTGGCGCCCGTCTTCCGCATGCACCAAAACCCCCGCAGCCTTTGCGCTGCGGGGGTATGGAGGGCACCGCGGGCGGGGGCGTGCCCGCGGTGCGCGACGCGATCGGGCCCATGGGCCCGTGGGAATCAGGCGTAAGCGTCCAGCAATCCACGCTGGCGCAGCACCACCGACGGAATTCCGACGGGCGGGCTGTCTTCCAGGCTCAGGCCGTTGCCATCGGTGCCGGCACCGTTGCGATTGCCGGACGGGTTCTGCTGTTGCTGGCTCACATCGGCCTGGCCCAGCTGGAAGCCCTGCTGGCCGAGCATGTCGCGCAGGCGCGGCAGGCTCTGCTCCAGCGCCTGGCGTACATCGGCGTTGGCGGCGGTGAAGCTGGCATTGACCTTGTCGCCTTCCAGATGCAGGCGCACCTCGACCGGGCCCATCTCGTTCGGGGTGACCTTGATGTGGGCGTGGCCGATCTTCTGGTCGGCCAGCCAGCTGAGCCGGGCGCCGATGGCATCGTCGAAGGTGTCGCTGCCCATTTCCGGGGTCGGGGTGGGCGAGGCACTGAACACGGCCGGGGCGTCCTGCAGGCGGTTCAACGCGGAGGCAGTGGTGGTCGGCAGCACGAAGGCCGGCGCATCCGGCGCATCGGTCTTGAGGTCGTCGGCCGAGCTGTCCAGTGCGGCGGTGGCCAGGCTCATCAGCCCGGCGGCCTGCGGCTCGCCGCTGAGCGCCGTGGCTGCGGCGGGTTTGGCGGTGGCCGCCGCCGGTGCCAGCGCGCCCAACGCGGGCAGGGCGCTGGCGGCCGTGGCGGTGGTGGCCGGTGCGGCTGCATCGGTGGGCAGGATGGGCGTGGCGGTGGTCGCCGTGGTGGCAGCGCTCATGCTGGCCGCCAGTGCTGCGGCCGCTGCAGCCAGGGCATCGCCGCCCGGTACCGCTGCCGCCAGCAGGCTCATGCCGAACCCGCCCAGGCCCGCCGGCGGCCAGGCGGCGTCGGGGGTGGCAGTCACCTCCGTGGGTTCTTCGTTGCCGTCTGCACCGGCCGGCTTGGCCTTAGCGGTGTCAGTGGCTGCGCTGGTGTCCTTGGCCGCCGGCTCCTTGGTGGACTGCTTGGCGGATTGGGCAGATTTACCATCGCCGTCCTGCGCACGCGGGCGCGCAGTGGCATCGCCCGGCGCGTCCTCGTTGTTGTCGTCGTCGCTGCGTTGCTTGTCGGCGGGCGGCTTGGGCGCGGCCTGCTTGGCCGGCACGCGCTCGGGCGCCTGCGGCGGGGCCTGGTTGGGCGTGTTGGCCGGGTTGAGCATGCGCGCGAACTGGTCCTGCCCCGGGTCCTGCTCGGAGGAGGGATCGCTGTAGCTGGATTTCTTGCCGGTGCTGGCGAGTGCGCCAAGGCCGGCCGCAAAGGCGGACAGGGGGTTCATGCGGATTCTCCGGTGGCGTCTTCGCTGCGGGCCAGGCGTACGCGGCGTGCGCCCAGGTCGTCCATCTCACGTTGGTCGCGGCGTTCGATCACCTTGTTCTCCTGTGCGCGGTAGCTGGCAGCCAATTGCTCCAGCACCTGTTTTTCGCGGCTGGCCAGCAGCAGGCGGGTGCGTTCGGCTTCCACCTTGGCGCGGTTGCTTTCCACGGTCTGGGCCTGCTGCAGCACGGCGCTGTCGAGCCGGTCCAGGAAGGCGCGGCGGTTGCTCAGCGCCACCGCGCTGGTGCCCGACATCTGGCTGCTGGCGTATTCCTCGGCGTAGCGGCGCAGTTCTTCCAGACGCGACTGGTGCGTGTCCAGGGCGCGCTGACGCTCGGCCAGGTCGCGGGCGACCTTGTCTTCCTGTTCCTGCGCGCGCCGCAGCAGCGGGTCGATTCGTTTGGACTGCATCATCGGTTAGTTCTCTGGTTCCACCAGCCGCTGCAGCGCGGACAGGCTGTCGGTCAGATCGGACGCCTTGTGCACGTCCTGGCCAAGGAAGTCGACAATTTCCGGCCAGCGCGCCAGCGCTTCGTCGGTGGCCGGGTCGCTGCCGCGCTGGTAGGCGCCGATGGCGATCAGGTCGCGGTTGGCGGTGTAGGCAGACAGCAGGCGCTTGAGCTTGCGGATGCGCAGGCGCCAGGTGTCGTCGGCGATGTCCTGCACCACGCGGCTGACCGAGGATTCCAGGTCGATGGCCGGGTACAGGCCGCTGTCGGCAACCCGGCGCGAGAGCAGGATGTGGCCGTCGAGAATGGCGCGCGCGGCGTCGGCGATCGGGTCCTGCGGGTCGTCGCCTTCGGTCAGCACGGTGTAGAAGGCGGTGATCGAGCCGCGGCCCTTGGCGCCGTTGCCGGCACGTTCCACCAGCGCCGGCAATTTGGCGAACACCGACGGCGGGTAGCCGCGGGTGGTGGGCGGCTCGCCGACCGACAGGCCGATCTCGCGCTGGGCCTGCGCAAAACGGGTCAGCGAATCCATCAGCAGCAGCACGTTAAGGCCTTGGTCGCGGAACCATTCGGCGATTGCGGTGGCGCGGTAGGCGCCGTGCAGGCGGGCCAGCGGCGGGCGGTCGGCCGGGGCGGCCACGACCACGGCACGGCGCAGGCCTTCCTCGCCCAGGGTGGTTTCGACGAAATCGCGCACTTCGCGGCCACGTTCGCCGATCAGCCCCACCACGATGACGTCGGCGGAGGTGAAGCGGGTCATCATGCCGAGCAGCGTCGATTTACCGACGCCGGAGCCGGCGAACAGGCCCACGCGCTGGCCGCGGCCGATCGGTAGCATCGCGTTGATGGCGCGCACGCCCACGTCCAGTGAAGTGGTGATGGGTTCGCGCGCCAGCGGGTTGATCGACACGCCGGCCATGCCCACGCTGCCTTCGGCGCGGATCGGGCCCTTGCCGTCCAGCGGGGTGCCGTCGCTGTCGATGACGCGGCCGAGCAGGCCTTCGCCCACTTCCACGCCGCCGCGGCGCCGCGAGGGCACCACGCGGGCGTTGGGCAGCAGGCCGTGCAGTTCGGCGCTGGGCATCAGATAGGTGCGTTCGCCGGAAAAACCGACCACTTCGGCGTCGACCCAGCCGCCATCGACTTCCACCTTGCAGGTGGCGCCCATCGGCGCTTCGCAGCCGGTGGCTTCCAGGGTCAGGCCCACCGCGCGGCGCAGGATGCCTTCGCGGATCAGGGTGCGGCCGGCGGCCGGGTCCAGGCCCAGCCCGCCCAGACGGGTGGCCAGGCGCAGATTGCGTGCATCCAGCCAATCGGCCGGGGTGGCTCCCAACAAGGCGCTCACAGGCCTGCTCCGGATTTACGCATGACGGTTTCCAATGCGGCCCGCAGGCGCGCGTCCAGGGTGCCGTCCACGCGGACGCTTTCGGCATGCACGCGCAAGTCGCCGCGGCTCAGGGTCAGGTCCGGGGCCACCCGGGTAGTGCTGCTGGTGGCCAGGTGCGGCAGCAGGGCGGTGATGTCGTCCGGATGCAGACGCACCTCGACCTCACGGCCGGCGCTGCCAACCGCATCGATGGCTTCCTGTACCAGGTCGGCCAGCAGCTGCGGCTCGGCCTGGTAGGCGCGCCCGACCAGCGAGCCGGCAATGCGCACGGCCAGCTCGCCGAGCGCGCCGACCACTTCGTTTTCCAGACGTGCCAGTGGGCGGGTGAAGTTGTCCAGGATGCCGTCGATCTGCGCGGTCAGGCGGCGCACTTCCGACTGGCCCTGGGCAAAACCCTCGGCATGGCCGCGGGCGAAGCCTTCCTGCTGGGCGGCGTCCTCGATGGCCTGGATCTCCTCCAGGGTCGGCGGGCGCAGCACCGGCTCGTACACCGCCGGTTCGTCGAATTCGGCTTCCGGCAGTGCCGGCGCCATGTGCAGGTCGGGGGCGAGCCAGCGGGTGACCACGTCGCTCATACCATCGCCTCCGCACCGGCGCCGCCGAGGCTGATGGCACCTTCGTCAGCCAGGCGGCGGACGATGGTGAGGATTTCCTTCTGCGCCGCTTCCACGTCGGCCAGGCGTACCGGGCCGCGCGCTTCCATGTCTTCGAGCAGGATCTCGGCGGCGCGCTGGGACATGTTGCGGGTGATCTTTTCGCGCACCTTGACGTCGGCGCCGCGCAGGGCCAGGCCCAGGCGCTCGCCGGAGACTTCGCGCAGCAGCGTCTGCAGGCCGCGGTCGTCCAGGTCCACCAGGTTGTCGAACACGAACATCAGGTCCTGGATCTTGCTGGCCAGGTCGGCGTCGATCTTGCCGATCTCGCCCAGCACGCCCTGTTCGGGGCCGGTGTCCAGGAAGTTGAGGATGTTGGCAGCCACCTTGATGCCGCCCACGTTGGACGACTTCAGGTTCTGGTTGCCGGCAAATTGGCGCTCCATGATGTCGTTGAGCTCGCTCAGCGCATTGGGCGGGATGCCGTCCAGGGTGGCGATGCGCAGCAGCACGTCGGCGCGGGTGCGCTCGGGCAGCAGCTTCAATGCTTCGGCGGCCTGGTCGCTATCCAGGTGTGCCATGACGATGGCGATGATCTGCGGGTGTTCGTTACGCACCAGGTCGGCGACCGCGCGCGGGTCCATCCACTTCAGGGTGTCCAGGCCGGTGGTGTTGCGGCCCAGCAGGATGCGGTCGATCAGGCCGCCGGCCTTGTCGGCGCCCAGCGCCTGGATCAGCACGTTGCGGATGTAGTCGTCGGCGCCCACGCCCAGCGAGGTCTTGCCGGCCAGTTCGCCGTTGAAGTCGTCCATCACCTTTTCGACCTGGTCGCGCGAGATGCCGCTCATGGTGGCCATGGCGATGCCGATCTTCTGCACTTCCTTGGGGTCCATGTGCTTGAGCACCTCGGCCGCGTCGGTTTCCCCAAGCGACAGCAACAGCACCGCGGCACGCTGCACTCCGGACATCGATTGTGTATCAGGCTTCACTGGCGACCCATCCCTTCACGACTTGTGCAACACGTTTTGAATCGGCTTTGACGGCTTCACGGGCCAGGCGCACCCGTTCTTCGTAGGCATCCGGCAGGGCGATCGGGAGCTTCTTGTCCTGGCCGATCTGCGCGGTGTCTTCTTCCAGGCGGGGCATCAGGTCGTCGTCTTCATCGACCATCCGCACGTCGGCGCTTTGCGGGGTGCCGTCGTTGCCGCCTTTCTTGTGCTTTTCCTTGACCGCAGCGGTGCCGGTCAATTGACGCAGGGTGGGGCGCACCACGCCGAACAGCAGCGCCAGCACCACCACCGCACCGACCAGCAGGCGCAGACCGTTCTGCACGCGCGGGTCTTCCCACCACTTCGGACCTTCCTCGCCCGCCACCGCTTCACGCACGAACGGGGCATTCATCACCGAAACCGTGTCGCCACGTGCCGCGTCGAACCCCACCGCCTGCTTGACCAGGCCTTCGATACGGGTGAGCTCGGCCGCGGTCAGCGGTTGCTCGACGATCTTGCCCTTGGCACCCGGGCGCGGGACGTTGTCCAGCAGCACCGCCACCGACACCCGCTTGATGCGGCCCGCCGGCTGACGGGTGTGTTGCAAGGTTCGGTCCAATTCGTAGTTACGGGTGGCGCTCTTGGAACTTTCGGTCGGCGCGGCCGGGGCGGCGGCCTGGCCAGCGGCCGGAGCGCCCGGTGCACCGGCGGTGGCATTGGCGGCCGGGGCAGGCGGCTGGCCGGGGCTGTTGCTGGTGGCGCCCGGAGGACCCTGCGGGCCGGTGGCGCTGGTGCTGCTGTCGCTGACCTGCTCGCTGCGCAGCTTGGCCGGCTCGCCGTTGTAAAGCTCGCGCGCTTCTTCGACCACCGAGAAATCCATGTCCACGCTGACTTCCGGGTTGACCCGGCCGGCGCCGGTCATCGGCTCCAGCAGCTCGCGGATGCGCTGGTTGTAGGAGCTTTCCTGGCGGCGCACCTGCTCGAACTGGGCGGCGTGCTGGGCGGCGTCGCTGTTGGGGTCGGCAATGGAGAGCATGCGGCCGCTCTGGTCGACCACGGTGACGCGCTCGGGTGTCATGTCCGGAATGCTGGACGCCACAAGATTGACGATGGCGTCGACCTGGTTACGCTCCAGGCCCTGGCCGCCGCGCAGCTCCAGCACCACCGAGGCGCTGGCCACGTCGCGCTGGCGGGTGAACGCGCTGGGCTTGGGAATGGCTAGGTGCACGCGGGCCTCGCGCACCGGGCGCAAGGTACCGATGGTGCGCGAGAGTTCGGTTTCCAGCGCATGCTGGTAGCGGGCGTTTTCCACGAACTGGCTGACGCCAAAGCCCGGGTCCTTTTCCATCAGCTCAAAGCCACCGCCGGTCTGCTGACCGGTCAGGCCGGAGCCGGCCAGCTTCAGGCGCGCGTCGTACAGGCGGTCCTGCGGCACGGAGATGGCGCCGGTGGACTGGTCGATCTTGAACGGGATCTGCGCGGTACGCAGCAGGTCGGCCGCTTCGGCGTTGCCTTTATCGTCCAGGCCGGTATACAGCGCCTGGTAGCCGGGCTTCTGCGACCAGAAGAACACCGCCAGACCGGCAGCCACCGCCAGGGCGATCATCGCCATCATGGTCAGCTTGCGGGTGATCTGCATGCTGCGGATGCGGTCGAACCACTGTCCCGCCTTTTCGGCGTTCTGGTTCATGGAATCTTTGGTGATCGCGAGGGCCATGTGTCGTCAACCTTTACAGCGGCATGTTCATGACGTCCTGATAAGCCTGGACGAGACGGTTGCGGACTTCCACGGTGGCGCGGAAGGCCACCTGGGACTGCTGGGAGGCGACCATCACCCGTGCCAGATCGGCACTGGGGTCGCCCATTTCGAACGCCTTGGCCAGCGCGCCGGACTTCTGCTGGGCCTCGTTCACGCCGCCGATGGCGCCGCGTAAGGTCTCGCTGAAGCTCGGTGCCTGTGTGGCCGGCGTGCCTTGCGCGCCAGCCAGTCCCTGGATCTGATTTCCGCGCGCAGCGTCGGCCACCTGACCCATCGGGCCTTGGCCCATCTGTGTCTGGTAGCTGCGGATCTGCGAAAGAATCGAGGTAACGGAGTCGCTCATGGGTGCGGTCAGCCAGGGAGGCATCCACACCGATGCAAGCGGCGTGCCGAAACAGCGGCGGGTTTCTGGCGCCGGGGCGGGGAGGGTGTCCGTAGTTGGGCTGAGTGTGATCCGCGGGCGCAACTTTCTCTGCGCTAGCGAGGCGGGTACCTACTGTTGAGTCGGGTGCTTCTTTAGCCGGGCCTTGTCGACAGGGCGCGCGTTTGTTCAGCCGGTTTGTCCAGCAAGACGCGCGCCTGTCTAGCGAAGAGCGGCTGATCTGTGGCTCGGCTGAAGGGTCCTCGTCCGCCCACCATCGGGGCGCACGCTGCAAGTACGGTAGTGCGGATAAATCAGGTGTGTGGCGGCTGGTCTGCTGCTTGGCTGCAGGGCCCTTGCCCGCCCACCATCGGGGTGCACGTTGCAAGTACGTAGTGCGGTTAGATCAAGTGTGGAGCAGCTGGTCTGCTGCTTGGCTGTAGGGCCCTTGCCCGCCCACCATCGCGGGACACGCTGCAAGTACGTCCTTGTAAGC
>NZ_JARVTF010000030.1:0-16224 GCF_030208825.1 Xanthomonas sp. LMC-A-07 | reverse complement strand
CGTGGTTGCCAAGATCGTCAAGTAAGTGCCTGCAATCCGGTGACTTCGGTCGCCGGGTTCATACGAATGGCGGGCCGGCTGAACCTCGGTCCGCCTTCGTTGTCTCAGGGTGTGCGGTAACGAGTACATACGCCAGTAGCTCAATTGGCAGAGCAGCGGTCTCCAAAACCGCAGGTTGGGGGTTCGAGTCCCTCCTGGCGTGCCACTCCTCTTTCCGGCCCAGCGATTCGGGTCAGATCGGTAACTAGAGCCGGATGAATAGCAAAATCGAGCCGTCCAAGAGCGCGTCGTCCGCTAGCGCTGATATTGTCAAATACGTCATCTCCGCGATCCTGGTGGTTGCGGGGTTGTTTGTGTGGTTCTGGTTTTCAACACCGGAGCGTGCCACCCAATTTGGAGCCTGGACCCCGCAGCTGCGTGCCCTGGCTGTGATCGTGGGTCTGGTGGCCGGCGCATTTGTGTTTCTGGGAACCGGCAAGGGCCGGGAAACCCGCGAATTTATGTCCGAATCCAGGTTCGAGCTGCGCAAGGTGGTCTGGCCAACACGCCAGGAAGCCATCCGCACCACCTGGGTCGTTATTGTTGTTGTGATCATTCTGAGTTTGCTGTTGGGCGGCTTCGACTTTGTCATCCAGAAGCTCACGCAGTGGTTCCTGGCTCGTTGAGGAGAATCAAGCAGTGAAGCGTTGGTATGTCGTTCACGCCTATTCAGGCTTCGAAAAATCCGTTGCGCAGGCTCTACGCGACCGCATCGCGCGCACCGAAATGGAAGAGCGTTTCGGCGACGTGCTGGTGCCGACCGAAGAGGTCATCGAGATGCGCGCCGGGCAGAAGCGCCGCTCCGAGCGCAAGTTCTTCCCCGGCTATGTGCTGGTGCAGATCGAGACGCATGACGAGGCCGGTATTCCGCGCATCGATAACGAAAGCTGGCATCTGGTGAAGGAAACCCCGAAGGTCATGGGGTTCATCGGCGGCACCGCCGACCGTCCGTTGCCGATTCGCGATGAAGAAGCCGATGCGATCCTGCAGCGCGTGCAGGACGGTGTCGAAAAGCCGCGTCCGAAGGTGTTGTTCGAGCCTGGCCAGATGGTGCGTGTCACCGACGGCCCGTTCAACGACTTCAACGGCGTGGTGGAAGAAGTCAACTACGAGAAGAGCAGGCTGCGTGTCGCGGTGCTGATCTTCGGTCGCTCCACGCCGGTCGAGCTCGAGTTCGGCCAGGTCGAGAAGGGCTGACCTTGGCGGGTGCCTGCTAGGCACCCTTGCCAATTGCTGCTATAGTGCGCGGCTCGCTTACCTGGCGACCGCCGGGAAACAATGGCTGCCGTGCGGCGGCCATCTGCGCATTGTCAAAACGCGAAACCGGGACGCGTGATTCTCCCGGTCCGATGGGGAGCCTGTTGTTCAGGCGCTAGCACCCGGAGAGTATTGAAATGGCTAAGAAAGTAGTTGCTTACATCAAGTTGCAGGTCAAGGCCGGACAGGCCAATCCTGCGCCGCCGGTCGGTCCTGCACTGGGTCAGCGCGGTCTGAACATCATGGAGTTCTGCAAGGCGTTCAATGCCGCGACCTCCAAGCTGGAGCCGGGCCTGCCGACGCCGGTGATCATCACCGCGTACTCGGACCGTACCTTCACCTTCATTACCAAGAGCACCCCGGCCAGCGTGCTGCTCAAGAAGGCTGCCGGCGTGACCTCCGGGTCCAAGCGCCCGAACACCGACAAGGTGGGCAAGGTGACGCGTAAGCAGCTGGAAGAGATCGCCAAGGTCAAGGAAGCCGATCTCACGGCGGCCGAGCTGGAAGCGGCAGTGCGCACGATTGCGGGTTCTGCCCGCAGCATGGGTTTGACGGTGGAGGGCTAAGACATGGCACAGAGCAAGCGCGTGAAGGCCATTGCGGCCGCTGTCGTTCCGGGCAAGACCTATGCCTTCGAAGACGCAATCAAGATCCTGAAGACCTCCACCAAGGCCAAGTTCGTCGAGTCCATCGACGTCGCTGTGCGCCTGGGCGTGGACGCCAAGAAGTCCGACCAGCAGGTGCGCGGTTCCACCGTGTTGCCGGCCGGTACCGGCAAGAGCGTGCGTGTTGCAGTGTTCGCACCGGCTGGCGCCAAGGCTGACGAAGCCCTGGCTGCAGGCGCCGAAGCCGTGGGTATGGACGACCTGGCCGAGAAGATGCAGGCCGGCGATCTGAACTACGACGTGGTCATCGCGACCCCGGACGCCATGCGCGTCGTCGGTAAGCTCGGCACCCTGCTGGGTCCGCGCGGCCTGATGCCGAACCCGAAGGTCGGGACGGTTTCCCCGAACCCGGGTGAAGCGGTCAAGAACGCCAAGTCGGGTCAGGTGCGCTACCGCACCGACAAGGCCGGCATCATCCACTGCACCATCGGCAAGGCCAGCTTCGACGACGAAGCGCTGAAGTCGAATCTGCAGGCGCTGCTGCTGGACCTGGTCAAGGCCAAGCCGGCCACCTCCAAGGGTACCTATCTGCAGAAGGTGTCGGTCAGCTCGACCATGGGTCCCGGCGTGACCGTGGATCAGTCGAGCCTGTCGCTGAAGTAATGCAGTGCGTCAGGCGTGTCACACGCTTGACGTGGTGTTGCAGTAATGCATTGTTTTTCCGGCCCGGGTCACCGTGTGCTGGGAGTCCGTTCCCTCCTTTGGGGAAACGGACATTTTGAAGGCGATCGCCGGTACTGCCGGCGGTAGCCGTCAAAGACCGCAGGCGCGGTCAGCGCAGATCGACGACGGGCAGGGATGCTCGCACTGGCATGGAGTCGCCGTCGAGACAGCGGGATCGCTTGATTGGTTCGTCAGAGCCGGCCGGCGTAGATGGTGTCGCCCTTCTGGAGTTTTCTGGTTAACGCGCTTCTGGGGCAACCCGGATCGAGCCCACTCCAGGTCTAGAACGGCCACCAAAGGAACATCGGTCGATGTTCCCGGCTTCCAGGAAGGAGGCTGCCCTGGACCGCAACCGGCAGGAGCCGCGAGCGGAGTAGTTTGAAGCGGGGATGAGGGATTCGGTATTGGGGATTTGCAGGAGCTGCTTCATGGCTTTCGACGAATCACCAGTCACCAATCACCAATCCCGGCTTTAACGGAGGAGTGCAATGGCTCTCAATCTGTCTCAGAAGCAAGAAGTAGTCGCCGAGCTGGCAGACATCGCCGCCAAGGCCCACTCCTTGATCGCCGCCGAATACGCTGGCATCACGGTCTCTCAGATGACCGCGATGCGCAAGCAGGCTCGCGAAACCGGCGTGTTCTTGAAAGTTGTCAAGAACACCCTGGCCGTGCGCGCCGTTGAAGGTACTGATTTCGCTGTCGCTGCTGACAAGCTGGTCGGTCCTTTGCTGTATGCGTTTTCGATGGAGGAGCCCGGCGCTGCCGGTCGCCTGATCAAGGAATTTGCCAAGGGCAACGACAAGTTGCAGGCCAAGGTCGTGTCCATCGGCGGGGAACTGTTCCCGGCCAGTCATGTGGACGTGTTGGCATCACTGCCGACCCGCGACCAGGCTCTGGCCATGTTGGCCCGCGTGCTGTCCGAACCGGCTGCCATGTTCGCCCGTGCCGTCAAGGCCGTTGGCGACAAGCAGGGTGGTGGCGACGAAGCCGCCGCGCCGGTCGCCGAGACTGCCGAAGCTTGATGTCCTAGCGTTCGCTAGAACCCCAATCCAGAAAATCATTTAAAGGTAATCACAATGTCCCTTACCAACGAACAGATCGTCGACGCCATCGCCGAGAAGTCCCTGATGGAAGTGATGGAGCTGGTCAAGGCCATCGAAGAAAAGTTCGGCGTCTCCGCCGCTGCCCCGGTCGCAGCTGCTGCTGCCGGCCCGGCTGCCGTGGTCGAAGAGCAGACCGAATTCAACGTGGTGCTGGTCAGCTGCGGCGCCAACAAGGTTGGCGTCATTAAGGCCGTCCGTGCCGTGACCGGCCTGGGTCTGAAGGAAGCCAAGGATCTGACCGAAGCTGGCGGCATCTTGAAGGAAGGCGCCACCAAGGACGAAGCCGAGAAGATCAAGAAGGAACTGACCGAAGCCGGCGCGACCGTCGAAGTCAAGTAAGCGGCATCTTGCATCGCCCGCGTTTCATGGTGATGCACTGAAGGCTGGGGGCGTAAAGCCCCCGGCCTTTGGCCGTTCCGGAGAGGTGTCATTCCGGAGAGCCAAATCCAACTCGCAGTCTCAAGGAGTTGGTAGTTGGAAGTAGCAGGAGAAGGCGTGCTGGTGCCGGCAATACCAGCGACTTCCAACTGACAACTTTTGTTATTTCAGGGCCGCCGCAACGCGGCCCCCGCAGCCCAGGGTGGAAGACCTCATGACGTCTTATTCGTTCACCGAAAAGAAGCGTATCCGCAAGGACTTCGGCAAGCAGCGCTCGATTCTCGAAGTGCCGTTCCTGCTTGCCATCCAGGTGGATTCCTACCGCGAATTCCTGCAGGAAGACGTGGAGCCCAACAAGCGCAAGGACCTCGGTCTGCACGCGGCTCTGAAGTCGGTGTTCCCGATTTCCAGCTACAGCGGCAACGCCGCGCTGGAATACGTTGGTTACAAGTTGGGCGAGCCCGTGTTTGACGAGCGTGAATGCCGTCAGCGCGGCATGAGCTATGGCGCGCCGCTGCGCGTGACCGTGCGCCTGGTGATCTACGACCGCGAGTCGTCGACCAAGGCGATCAAGTACGTGAAGGAGCAGGAGGTCTATCTCGGCGAAATTCCGCTGATGACCGAAAACGGCACCTTCATCGTCAACGGTACCGAGCGCGTGATCGTCTCGCAGCTGCACCGTTCGCCGGGTGTGTTCTTCGACCACGACCGTGGCAAGACCCACAGCTCGGGCAAGCTGCTGTACAGCGCCCGCATCATTCCGTACCGCGGTTCCTGGCTGGACTTCGAGTTCGACCCGAAGGATGCGCTGTTCACCCGTATCGACCGTCGCCGCAAGCTGCCGGTCTCGATCCTGCTGCGTGCGCTTGGCTACAACAACGAAGAGATGTTGGCCGAGTTCTTCGAGATCAACACGTTCCACATCAACCCCGATGAAGGCGTGCAGCTGGAGCTGGTGCCGGAGCGTCTGCGTGGCGAAACGCTGAACTTCGACCTGGCCGATGGCGACAAGGTCATCGTGGAAGCCGGCAAGCGCATCACCGCGCGTCACGTCAAGCAGCTTGAAGCCGCCGGCGTTGCCGCGCTGGCCGTGCCGGACGACTACCTGGTCGGCCGCATCCTGTCGCACGACGTGGTCGATGGGTCGACCGGCGAGCTGCTGGCCAATGCCAACGACGAAATCAGCGAAGACCAGCTGGCTGCGTTCCGCAAGGCCGGCGTCGATGCCGTGGGCACCCTGTGGGTGAACGACCTGGATCGTGGCCCGTACCTGTCCAACACCTTGCGTATCGACCCGACCAAGACGCAGCTGGAAGCGCTGGTCGAGATCTACCGCATGATGCGTCCGGGCGAGCCGCCGACCAAGGAAGCCGCGCAGAACCTGTTCCACAACCTGTTCTTCACCTTCGAGCGCTACGACCTGTCCACGGTCGGCCGGATGAAGTTCAACCGTCGTGTCGGCCGCAAGGAAGTGCTGGGCGAGTCGGTGCTGTACGACAAGAAGTACTTTGCCGAGCGTAACGACGAAGAATCCAAGCGTCTGGTCGCCGAGCACGCCGACACCTCCGACATCCTGGAAGTGATCAAGGTGCTGACCGAGATCCGCAACGGTCGCGGCGTGGTCGATGACATCGATCACCTGGGCAACCGTCGCGTGCGTTCGGTCGGCGAAATGGCCGAGAACGTGTTCCGCGTCGGCCTGGTCCGCGTCGAGCGCGCGGTCAAGGAGCGTCTGTCGATGGCCGAATCCGAAGGTCTGACCCCGCAGGAACTGATCAACGCCAAGCCAGTGGCTGCCGCAATCAAGGAGTTCTTCGGCTCCTCGCAGCTGTCGCAGTTCATGGACCAGAACAACCCGCTGTCGGAAGTGACGCACAAGCGTCGCGTCTCCGCGCTGGGCCCGGGCGGTCTGACCCGCGAGCGCGCCGGCTTCGAAGTGCGCGACGTGCATCCGACCCATTACGGCCGCGTCTGCACCATCGAAACACCGGAAGGCCCGAACATCGGCCTGATCAATTCGCTGGCCGTGTTCGCCCGCACCAACCAGTACGGCTTCCTTGAGACGCCGTACCGTAAGGTGCTGGACGGCAAGGTCTCCGACGACGTCGAGTACCTGTCGGCGATCGAGGAAAACGAGTACGTGATCGCGCAGGCGAATGCGCTGACCGACGCTAAGAACATGCTCACCGAGCAGTTCGTGCCGTGCCGGTTCCAGGGCGAGTCGCTGCTCAAGCCGCCGGCTGAAGTGCACTTCATGGACGTCTCGCCGATGCAGACCGTGTCGGTCGCCGCGGCGCTGGTGCCGTTCCTGGAACACGATGACGCAAACCGCGCACTGATGGGCGCCAACATGCAGCGCCAGGCCGTGCCGACGCTGCGTTCGCAGAAGCCGTTGGTGGGTACCGGTATCGAGCGTGCGGTTGCGCGCGACTCGGGCGTGACCGTGAATGCCCGCCGTGGTGGTGTGATCGAGCAGATCGACGCCGCACGCATCGTGGTCAAGGTCAATGAGGCAGAAATTGGCGGCGGCACCGATGCCGGCGTGGATATCTACAACCTGATCAAGTACACCCGCTCCAACCAGAACACCTGCATCAACCAGCGTCCGCTGGTGAACGTGGGTGACGTGATCGCGCGCGGCGACGTGCTGGCCGACGGCCCGTCCACCGACATCGGTGAACTGGCGCTGGGTCAGAACATGCTGATCGCCTTCATGCCCTGGAACGGCTACAACTTCGAAGACTCCATCCTGCTCTCCGAGCGCGTGGTGGAAGAGGATCGCTACACCACGATCCACATCGAAGAACTGACCTGCGTTGCGCGTGACACCAAGCTGGGGCCGGAGGAAATTTCCGCCGACATCCCGAACGTGTCCGAGCAGGCGTTGAACCGTCTGGATGAAAGCGGCGTGGTGTACATCGGTGCAGAAGTGCGCGCCGGCGACATCATGGTCGGCAAGGTCACGCCGAAGGGCGAGAGCCAGCTGACCCCGGAAGAAAAGCTGCTGCGTGCGATCTTCGGTGAGAAGGCGTCCGACGTGAAGGACAGCTCGCTGCGCGTGCCCCCGGGCATGGACGGCACCGTCATCGACGTGCAGGTCTTCACCCGCGACGGCATCGAGAAGGACAAGCGTGCGCGCCAGATCGAGGAATCCGAGATCAAGCGCGTCAAGAAGGACTTCGACGACCAGTTCCGCATCCTTGAAGCGGCCATCTACGCACGGTTGAGGTCCCAGATCGTGGGCAAGGTCGCCAATGGCGGTCCGAACCTGAAGAAGGGCGACAACGTCACCGACGCGTACCTGGACGGCCTGAAGAAGTCCGACTGGTTCCAGCTGCGCATGAAGGACGACGACGCAGCCGATGCGATCGAACGCGCGCAGAAGCAGATCCAGGCGCACGAGAAGGAATTCGAAGCACGCTTCGCCGACAAGCGCGGCAAGATCACCCAGGGCGATGACCTCGCACCGGGCGTGCTGAAGATGGTCAAGGTGTTCCTGGCGGTGAAGCGCCGCATCCAGCCGGGCGACAAGATGGCAGGCCGCCACGGCAACAAGGGTGTGGTCTCCAACGTCGTGCCTGTCGAGGACATGCCGTACATGGCCACCGGCGAGCCGGTCGACATCGTGCTGAACCCGCTGGGCGTGCCGTCGCGTATGAATATCGGCCAGATCCTGGAAGTGCATCTGGGCTGGGCAGCCAAGGGCCTGGGTCGCAAGATCCAGCGCATGCTGGAAGCCCAGACCGCGGTCAGCGAGCTGCGCAAGTTCCTTGATGACATCTACAACCACGACAGCGCGATCAATGCCGAGCGCGTGGACCTGTCGCAGTTCAGCGATGAGGAATTGCTCAACCTGGGCAAGAACCTGATCGATGGCGTGCCGATGGCCACCCCGGTGTTCGACGGTGCCAGCGAAGCGGAAATCAAGCGCATGCTGGAACTGGCCGAACTGCCGCAGAGCGGTCAGACCCAGCTGTACGACGGTCGCACCGGCGAAGCGTTTGATCGCAAGACCACGGTTGGCTACATGCATTACCTGAAGTTGAACCACTTGGTCGACGACAAGATGCATGCCCGCTCGACCGGCCCGTACTCGCTTGTTACCCAGCAGCCGCTGGGCGGCAAGGCGCAGTTCGGTGGTCAGCGCTTCGGTGAGATGGAAGTCTGGGCGCTGGAAGCCTACGGCGCGGCCTACACCCTGCAGGAAATGCTGACGGTGAAGTCCGACGACGTGCAGGGCCGCAACCAGATGTACAAGAACATCGTCGATGGTGAGCACGAGATGGTCGCGGGCATGCCGGAATCCTTCAACGTGTTGGTGAAGGAAATCCGCTCGCTGGCGATCAACATGGAACTGGAAGAGTGATCGGACAGGACCCGGGTGCCGCCACGTGGCGCCCGGTGTCCTCCCGCATGACCGCCTGTTTCATCTCAGATACGAAATTCCTCCGACCCGGAGATATCAAATGAAAGACCTGCTCAATCTCTTCAATCAGCAGCGCCAGACGCTGGATTTCGATGCGATCAAGATCGCGCTGGCGTCGCCGGACCTGATTCGTTCGTGGTCCTACGGCGAAGTGAAGAAGCCCGAAACCATCAACTACCGGACCTTCAAGCCCGAGCGTGACGGCCTGTTCTGCGCCGCCATCTTCGGACCGATCAAGGACTACGAGTGCCTGTGCGGCAAGTACAAGCGCATGAAGCACCGTGGCGTGGTCTGCGAAAAGTGCGGCACCGAAGTCACCCTGGCCAAGGTGCGTCGCGAGCGCATGGGTCACATCGACCTGGCCTCGCCGGTCGCGCACATCTGGTTCCTCAAGTCGCTGCCGTCGCGCATCGGCCTGATGCTGGACATGACCCTGCGTGACATCGAGCGCGTGCTGTACTTCGAAGCCTATGTCGTCACCGAACCGGGCCTGACCCCGCTCGAGCGCCGCCAGCTGCTGACCGAAGAGCAGTATCTGACCGCACGCCAGGAGTACAACGATGACTTCGACGCCGCCATGGGCGCCGAGGCCGTGTACGAACTGCTGCGCACGATCGACCTGCAGTCGGAAATGACCCGTCTGCGCGAAGAAATCGCCAGCACCGGTTCGGAAACCAAGCTCAAGCGCCTCACCAAGCGCATCAAGCTGATCGAAGCCTTCCTGGAATCGGGTAACCGTCCGGAGTGGATGGTCATGACCGTGCTGCCCGTGCTGCCGCCGGACCTGCGTCCGCTGGTGCCGCTGGATGGCGGCCGCTTCGCGACCTCGGATCTGAACGATCTGTACCGCCGCGTGATCAACCGCAACAACCGTCTGCGCCGCCTGCTGGAGCTCAACGCTCCGGACATCATCGTGCGCAACGAAAAGCGCATGCTGCAGGAATCGGTGGATGCGCTGCTGGACAACGGCCGTCGCGGTCGTGCCATCACCGGCACCAACAAGCGTCCGCTGAAGTCGCTGGCCGACATGATCAAGGGCAAGCAGGGCCGGTTCCGTCAGAACCTGCTCGGCAAGCGCGTGGACTACTCCGGCCGTTCGGTCATCACCGTCGGTCCGTACCTCAAGCTGCACCAGTGCGGCCTGCCGAAGAAGATGGCGCTGGAGCTGTTCAAGCCGTTCGTGTTCGCCAAGCTGCAGCGTCGCGGCCTGGCGACCACCATCAAGGCCGCCAAGAAGCTGGTCGAGCGCGAAGAAGCCGAAGTCTGGGACATCCTGGAAGAGGTGATCCGCGAGCATCCGGTGCTGCTGAACCGTGCGCCGACCCTGCACCGTCTGGGCATCCAGGCGTTCGAGCCGGTGTTGATCGAAGGCAAGGCCATCCAGCTGCATCCGCTGGTCTGCACCGCGTTCAACGCCGACTTCGACGGTGACCAGATGGCCGTCCACGTGCCGCTCTCGCTGGAAGCCCAGCTGGAAGCGCGTGCGCTGATGATGTCCACCAACAACATCCTGTCGCCGGCCAACGGCGAGCCGATCATCGTGCCGTCGCAGGACGTCGTGTTGGGCCTGTACTACATGAGCCGCGCCCTGGAGAACAAGAAGGGCGAGGGCATGGTGTTTGCCAACACCAGCGAAGTGAAGCGCGCCTACGACAACCGCGTGGTGGAACTGCACGCCAAGGTCAAGGTCCGCATCACCCAGGTGGACGTCGACACCGTCGATGGCAAGCGCACCAGCGGCACCTCGATCGTGGATACCACAGTCGGCCGTGCGCTGCTGAGCGAAATCCTGCCCGAAGGCCTGCCGTTCCAGCTGGCCAACACCGAGATGACCAAGAAGAACATCTCGCGTCTGATCAACTCCAGCTACCGACTGCTGGGCTTGAAGGACACGGTCGTGTTCGCCGACAAGCTGATGTACACCGGCTATGCCTACGCAACCCGCGCAGGCGTGTCGATCGGCATCGACGACATGCTGATCCCGGACGAGAAGAAGGGCATCCTCACCGAGGCAGAAGCCGAAGTGCTGGAAATCCAGGAGCAGTACCAGTCCGGTCTGGTCACCGCCGGCGAGCGCTACAACAAGGTCGTGGACATCTGGTCGCGTACCAGCGAGCGCATCGCCAAGGCGATGATGGACACCATCGGTACCGAGAAGGTTGAAAATGCCAAGGGCGAAACCATCGACCAGAAGTCGATGAACTCGCTCTACATCATGGCCGACTCCGGTGCCCGTGGTAGCCAGGCGCAGATCCGTCAGCTGGCCGGTATGCGCGGCCTGATGGCGCGTCCGGACGGCTCGATCATCGAGACGCCCATCAAGGCGAACTTCCGCGAAGGCTTGAACGTGCAGGAGTACTTCAACTCCACCCACGGTGCCCGTAAGGGTCTAGCCGATACCGCGTTGAAGACGGCGAACTCGGGTTACCTGACCCGTCGTCTGGTCGACGTGGCGCAGGACGTGGTGATCACCGAAGTCGATTGCGGCACCACCGAAGGGTTGATCATGACCCCGATCGTGGAAGGCGGCGACGTCGTGGAGCCGTTGAAGGAGCGCGTGCTTGGCCGTGTCGTGGCCGAGGACGTGTACCTGCCGGGCAACGACGAAGAGCCGATCGTCACCCGCAACACGCTGCTCGACGAAGCCTGGGTTGCCAAGCTGGAAGACGCCAGCGTGCAGTCGGTGAAGGTGCGTTCGACCATCAGCTGCGAATCCTCGTTCGGCGTGTGCGCACGCTGCTACGGCCGCGATCTCGCACGTGGTCACCAGGTCAACATCGGCGAAGCGGTCGGCGTCATCGCCGCGCAGTCGATCGGTGAGCCGGGTACCCAGCTGACCATGCGTACGTTCCACATCGGTGGTGCGGCATCGCGTGCGGCTGCGGTGGACAACATCACCGTCAAGACCACCGGTTCGGTGAAGTTCAACAACCTCAAGTCGGTGGCGCATGCCAGCGGCGCACTGGTTGCGGTCTCGCGTTCGGGCGAACTGTCCGTGCTCGACGGCCATGGCCGTGAGCGTGAGCGTTACAAGCTGCCCTACGGTGCCACCATCACCGCCAAGGATGGTGATGCAGTCAAGGCCGGTCAGGCCGTGGCCAATTGGGATCCGCATAACCACCCGATCGTGTCGGAAGTGGCCGGTTTCATTCGCTTCATCGACTTCGTCGACGGCGTCACCGTCATCGAGAAGACCGACGAACTGACCGGTCTGGCGTCGCGCGAAATCACCGACCCGAAGCGTCGTGGTGCCCAGGCCAAGGAGCTGCGCCCGATCGTGCGCATCGTCGATGCCAAGGGCAATGATCTGACCATTCCGAACACGGATCTGCCGGCGCAGTACCTGCTGCCGCCGCGCTCGATCGTCAACCTGCAGGACGGCGCAGCCGTCGGCGTGGGCGACGTGGTGGCGAAGATCCCGCAGGAAGCGTCGAAGACCCGCGACATCACCGGTGGTCTGCCGCGCGTGGCCGATCTGTTCGAAGCACGCAAGCCGAAGGATCCTGCGATCCTGGCCGAGCGCTCGGGCATCATCAGCTTCGGTAAGGACACCAAGGGCAAGCAGCGTCTGATCATCAAGGACACCGATGGCAGCGAACACGAAGAGCTGATCCCCAAGTACCGCCAGATCATCGTGTTCGAAGGCGAACACGTGACCAAGGGCGAGACCGTGGTGGACGGCGAGCCGAGCCCGCAGGACATCCTGCGTCTGCTGGGTGTCGAGCCGCTGGCCGCGTATCTGGTCAAGGAAATCCAGGACGTGTACCGCCTGCAAGGCGTGAAGATCAACGACAAGCACATCGAGGTGATCACTCGCCAGATGCTGCGTAAGGTCGAGATCACCGATCAGGGCAACAGCAAGTTCCTCAACGGCGAGCAGGTCGAGCGTCAGCGGGTCATCGAGGAAAATGCACGCCTGGTCACGCGCAACGAGCTGCCGGCCAAGTACGACCCGGTGCTGCTGGGTATCACCAAGGCCTCGCTGGCCACCGAGTCGTTCATCTCGGCGGCGTCGTTCCAGGAGACCACACGCGTGTTGACCGAGGCTGCCGTCCGCGGCACCCGCGACAACCTGCGCGGTCTGAAGGAAAACGTCATCGTGGGTCGTCTGATTCCGGCCGGTACCGGTCTGGCGTATCACGCCGGTCGCCGCAAGGCATCGGGTCTGACCGACTCGGAAATGGAAACGCTGTCCGGCAAGCCGGCAGTGGCTGAACCGGTCGCGACCGTGGCCGACGCTGGTGCGGACGAGGAGTAAGCGCTCCGACGGCGGCCGCAAGGCCGCCGGTAGCCAAGCGAAAAGGAGGGCAGGAGGCCCTCCGTTTTCCGGCCTTTGGATGGGCCAGCAGGGTTAGATTTCCGTGAAGTTGACGGAGTTTCGTCCTGCCAGCTATACTTCCCTGTCTCGGCGGGCCGTTATTCGGCCTGCCTTCGTTTTCATGCAAGGCCGTTTTTTGGCCTCCAATCAGAAGAATCGACTGATGGCAACGATTAATCAGCTGGTCCGCAAGCCTCGGCAGGCGACCACCTACAAGAGTGCCTCCCCGGCACTGGACAAGTGTCCGCAGCGCCGTGGCGTTTGCACACGCGTCTATACCACAACCCCGAAGAAGCCGAACTCGGCCCTTCGCAAGGTCGCCAAGGTGCGCCTGACGAACCAGGAAGAGGTCATCAGCTACATCGGTGGTGAAGGCCACAACCTGCAGGAGCACTCCGTGGTCCTGATTCGTGGTGGTCGCGTCAAGGATCTTCCCGGTGTGCGTTATCACACCGTCCGTGGTTCGCTGGACGCCGCCGGCGTCGCAAAGCGCCGTCAAGGTCGTTCCAAGTACGGCGCCAAGCGCCCGAAGAGCTAAGGAAATACACCAATGTCCCGTAAAGGTTCTACTCCGCAGCGCACCGTCCTGCCTGATCCAAAGCATGGCAGCGAAACCATTGCCCGCTTCATCAATATGGTGATGCAAAGTGGCAAGAAGTCGGTTGCTGAGAAAATTGTCTATGGCGCAATGGACGTCATTGGCGAAAAGAATCCGAATGCCGTCGAGCTAGTGCAGAAAGCACTGGACAACGTGGCCCCGGCTGTCGAAGTCAAATCGCGTCGCGTCGGTGGTGCTACCTATCAGGTGCCCGTCGAAGTGCGCTCCTCCCGTCGCATGGCGCTGGCAATGCGCTGGTTGATCGATTCCGCGCGCAAGCGTGGTGAGAACACCATGCCGCGCAAGCTGGCTGCAGAACTGTTGGACGCCTCGGAAAGCCGTGGCGGCGCGATCAAGAAGCGCGAAGAGACTCACCGTATGGCGGAGGCGAACAAGGCGTTCGCACATTACCGCTGGTGACCTCGGGGGCCTTGGTAACGGGGCCCTTCAGCACCATATGAGTGCTGTTTGCGACGCGCAAAGCGTCGCATCCAATCCGAAGGCCGCCGAAAGGCGGCGTTCGGCCATCCGAAATCCAAGAAATTGAGAGGCTCCCCGTGGCCCGTACCACTCCCATCGAGCGTTACCGCAACTTCGGCATCATGGCGCACATCGACGCCGGCAAGACCACCACGTCCGAGCGCATCCTGTTCTACACCGGCGTCAGTCACAAGATCGGCGAAGTCCATGACGGCGCTGCAGTGATGGACTGGATGGAGCAGGAGCAGGAGCGTGGCATCACCATCACCTCCGCTGCGACCACCGCATTCTGGACGGGTATGGACAAGTCCATGCCGCAGCACCGCTTCAACATCATCGATACCCCCGGGCACGTCGACTTCACCATCGAAGTGGAGCGTTCCTTGCGCGTGCTCGACGGTGCGGTGTTCGTGCTGTGCGCCGTGGGTGGCGTGCAGCCGCAGTCCGAGACCGTGTGGCGTCAGGCCAACAAGTACTCGGTGCCGCGCATGGCCTTCGTCAACAAGATGGACCGTACCGGTGCCAACTTCGACAAGGTCGTCGAGCAGCTGAAGGCCCGTCTGGGCGCTTATGCTGTGCCGATGCAGGTGCCGATCGGCGCCGAAGACGGCTTTGAGGGCGTGGTTGATCTGCTCAAGATGAAGGCGATCCATTGGGACACCGCTTCGCAGGGCACCACATTCGAATACCGCGACATTCCGGCCGATCTGGTCGATGTGGCGACCGAGGCGCGTTCGTTCATGGTCGAGGCGGCTGCTGAAGCCAGTGAAGCCCTGATGGACAAGTACCTCAACGACGGTGATCTGAGCGAAGACGAGATCCTGTCGGGTCTGCGCGAGCGCACTCTGAAGGTCGAGATCGTGCCGGTGTTCTGTGGCTCGGCGTTCAAGAACAAGGGCGTGCAGGCCATGCTCGACGGCGTCGTGCACCTGCTGCCGTCGCCTGCTGATCGTCCGCCGGTGCAGGGCATCGACGAGAACGAGAAGGAAGACACCCGTGATGCGACGGACACCGCGCCGTTCTCGGCACTGGCGTTCAAGATCATGACCGACCCGTTCGTCGGTTCGCTGACGTTCTTCCGTGTCTATTCGGGCACCTTGAACTCCGGCGACCAGGTCTACAACCCGGTCAAGTCGAAGAAGGAGCGCGTGGGCCGCATCCTGCAGATGCACTCCAACAATCGCGAAGAGATCAAGGAAGTGCGTGCGGGCGACATTGCCGCGGCTGTGGGCCTGAAGGACGTCACCACAGGTGACACCCTGTGCGCGCAGGACAAGATCATCACCCTGGAGCGCATGGTGTTCCCGGAGCCGGTGATCTCGATGGCGGTGGAGCCGAAGACCAAGTCGGACCAGGAAAAGATGGGCATGGCCCTGGGCCGTCTGGCGCAGGAAGATCCCTCGTTCCGCGTTAAGACTGACGAAGAATCCGGCCAGACCATCATCTCGGGCATGGGCGAGTTGCACCTGGACATCATCGTCGACCGCATGCGTCGCGAGTTCAATGTCGAGGCCAACGTCGGCAAGCCGCAGGTGGCCTACCGCGAAACGATCCGCAAGTCCGACGTCAAGTCCGACTACAAGCACGCCAAGCAGTCCGGTGGTAAGGGTCAGTACGGTCACGTGGTGATCGAGCTGTCGCCGATGACCGAAGAAGATCGCAAGAACGATAGCGTCAAGGACGATTTCCTCTTCATCAACGACATCACCGGCGGCATCATCCCGAAGGAATTCATCCCCTCGGTTGAAAAGGGTCTGCGCGAGACGATCACCAGTGGTCCGATCGCCGGCTTCCCGGTGGTGGGCGTGAAGGTCAAGCTGGTGTTCGGCTCGTACCACGACGTCGACTCCTCGGAAATGGCGTTCAAGCTGGCCGCGTCGATGGCGTTCAAGCAGGGCTTTGCGAAAGCCAGCCCGGTGTTGCTGGAGCCGATCATGAAGGTCGAAATCGTCAGTCCGGAGGATTACCTGGGTGACGTGATGGGCGACGTGAGCCGCCGTCGTGGCGTGTTGCAGGGTCAGGACGACAGCCCGTCGGGCAAGATCATCAACGCGATGATCCCGCTGGGTGAAATGTTCGGCTACGCGACCTCGCTGCGCTCGATGAGCCAGGGTCGCGCGACGTTCTCGATGGAATTCGACCACTACGAAGAGGCACCGGCCAACATCGCCGACGCCGTCACCAAGAAGGGCTGAGTTCGCTCAGCCGCTTCACAAAATTTTCCAATTTAGAGGTAGTTAGTCATGGCAAAAGCTAAATTCGAGCGCACCAAGCCGCACGTGAACGTCGGCACGATC
>NZ_JARVTF010000024.1:0-24323 GCF_030208825.1 Xanthomonas sp. LMC-A-07 | reverse complement strand
AAGGGCGCTCCTACGGTGATCCGCACGCATCACGATGCGCATGCCGCTGAGCGCGGCTGTTGCCGAGCTACCTCAGAAGAATGACCAACTGCACACACCTGCGTAGGAGCGCGCTTGCGCGCGATGAGGCCTTCCCGGTAATGCCCATCGCGCCCAAGGGCGCTCCTACAAACGTTCTGCACGACTAGCCTGGACCCGATCGGTCATCGCGCTCGCATCAACGCATCAACCCCAATCTCAACGAATCACCAGCACCGGAATCGTGCTGTGTGTCAGCACTTCTACCGTCTGGCTGCCGAGCAATACGCGGCTCATGCCGCGGCGGCCGTGCGAAGTCATCACGATCAGGTCGCTCTTGCACTCCTCGGCGGTCTGCACAATGCCCTCGGCCGCAAAACGGTCCAGCACATGCCGCGCGGTCGCCTTGAGGTTCGCAGCGATCGCCAACTCCACAGCCGGGCGCAGGATCTTTTCCGCAGCCGCCTCGCGCTCCTTGCGATAGTCCGGGCTGGCTTCGTAGCCCACGCTCCAACCCATCGCGTCGTACATGCCCATCGCCCACGGCTCGGAGACGGTGACGATATCGACCTTGGCGCCAGTGGCCTTGGCCAGTTCCAGGCCCTGAAACAACCCGCGGTGGGACAGCTCGGACGCATCGATGGCGATCAGGATACGTTTGTACATGGTGGCCTCCTGGAATGCCGGCACATCCACCGGCGGAATCAGCGTGACAGCGCGGCGCAACTATCGCCTTGAGACAGATCAATTCAGCGGGATACGCGGTCAGTCGGTCGGGGGCGCCTGCGGATCGGTGCGCGCCATGCGCACACGCGCAGGATTCCCCACCGCAGTAGCGCCTGCCGGCACATCGCGGGTGACCACCGCACCGGCGCCGATCAACGCATCGTCACCAATGCGCACGCCCGGAAGAATGATCGCGCCGCCGCCAATCCACACATTGCGTCCCACATGAATCGGGCGGCCAAACTCCAGCCCGCTGGCACGATCAGTCGCATCGCGCGGATGGTCGGCCGCGTAGAACTGCACCGCCGGCCCGATCTGCGTGCCATCGCCGATACTGACCTCGCACACATCCAGAATTACGCAATTGAAGTTGAGAAAAACCCCAGCACCCAAGCGGATGTTGTAGCCATAGTCGCAATGGAACGGCGGGCGAATCACCGCACCTGCACCCACCTCGGCCAGACGCTCGACGAGCAAGGCATGGCGCTGCGCAGCGGGCTGTTGCGCAGCGGCGTTGTAACGCGCCATCCATTGCGCCGCCGCCGCTTGATCTGCCTGCAGTTGCGCGTCGGCCGCGTTGTACAGCTCGCCTGCGAGCATCTTCTGTTTTTCGGATTGCATGCCGTCGTGCGCACCTGTGCAATGAAGTGGTACCAGGGTGGCATGGATCTGGGGGGCACGCATCGAGCGATGCACCAATGGCCCGATTGCCGGCTCACGCGGCTTACAGAACGTCGCGATCGGGCGACTGGTTGAAGCGACTGGCGCGCTCACCACCGACGTGGAAACGGCCAATGCGCATTTCATGCAACGGCCTCACCCGCATAGCGGCTGTGTCTCCATTGCGTTGCTTGCCGCCCACGTTGCAATACCGCTATGCCAGCATCGATACTTCTTCCCGTGCCATTCCGGCACGACCGCGGTCAAGGATGACGTCATGACACGATGTGTATTCGCCTGCATTGCATTACTGGTGTTGGCCTGCCTGAGCACATCTGCACACGCAACCACCTCACT
The DNA here is from genome assembly GCF_030208825.1 of Xanthomonas sp. LMC-A-07. Lineage (NCBI taxonomy): Bacteria > Pseudomonadati > Pseudomonadota > Gammaproteobacteria > Lysobacterales > Lysobacteraceae > Xanthomonas > Xanthomonas sp. LMC-A-07. The sequence continues at coordinate 22,562 of NZ_JARVTF010000024.1, read as the reverse complement.
TTCTTTTGAAGAAGGTGGCTACTCCATCATGTTCGAAATCGGGCACGACACCCGGCCAGTGATCGCCAGTTTTCGTTTCAATGCACCTGGCGACAGCGAGGGCGTGTGGTTGCGGGACGGCTTCCAGGTCAAGATGTTCGATACCAAGCGCAGAATCCTCCGCCTGATTTACACAGGACACGACACGCGTGTGCCACCGTTCACCCTGGTCGTGCTCGCCAACAAGTCGACACTTACCGTGAACGGCAAGCAGATCAACTCCCGCTTCAGCTGGAAAATGTAAGCGCACAACGGGGCAACGGCGACGACGCTTCATCCACCTGCTGTCTGCCGCACGCGTCACGCGATTTCGCTTGACGCGTGACGCACACCAGCGCTCGGGGCCCTCTCGTTGCACGCACGGTGCAACGCACTACGACTACGCCTGCTAAAAAACGCAATCGCAGGGGAATGCAACCGGCCTACACCACCGTCAGATTCGCATACGCCATCACCAGCCACTTGGCGCCGACTTCGTCGAACTGCACCTGCACGCGTGCATGCGCGCCGGCACCTTCGTAGTCGACGACCACGCCACCACCGAACTTGGGGTGTTCGACATTGGCGCCGAGCTTGATCGGTGCAGCGTCCACCACGGCGTGCACCGGGCCGCCGCGTGCGGCGCCCAGCGAGGCGGTGCGCGAGACCTGCACCTTGGGCCGCACTTCATGCAGCAGGTCGCGCGGGATTTCGCGCAGAAAGCGCGACGGTACGTTGTAGTTGTCCTGGCCGTGGATGCGCCGCGATTCGGCGTAGCACAGCACCAGTTTCTGGCGCGCGCGGGTGATACCCACGTAGGCCAGGCGACGTTCTTCTTCGAGCCGGCCGCTTTCTTCCAGCGAGCGTGCGCTGGGGAACAGGCCATCTTCCAGCCCAACCAGGAACACGATCGGAAATTCCAGGCCTTTGGCCGAGTGCAGCGTCATCAGCTGCACGCCTTCTTCGCCGGCCTGCGCCTGGCCTTCGCCGGCTTCCAGCGAGGCGTACGCGAGGAAGGCCACCAGTTCGGTCATGCCCTGGCTGTCTTCATCGTCCGGGCGGGTGAAGCGCGAGGCCACCGAGACCAGTTCGTCCAGGTTCTCGGTGCGCGATTCCGAATCCAGCCCGCCGCGGCTTTCCTTGGCCCAATGCTCGCGCAGGCCCGAGCGCATCAGCACATGGTCGATGCGCTCCGCCAGGTCCATCTCGCCGGTTTCGGCCTGCAGCTGGCCGACCAGGCTCAGGAACGTGGCCAGCGCATTGCGTGCACGCGCCGCAAGAGTATTTTCTTGCGTGCACAGCATCGCCGCTTCCCATAGCGACAGCGCATTGGCGCGTGCCAGCCGGCGCACTTCATCCAGGGTGCGGTCGCCAATGCCACGCGTGGGCGTGTTGACCGCGCGTTCGAACGCGGCATCGTCGCTGCGGTTGGTGAGCATGCGTAGGTACGCCAGCGCGTCCTTGATTTCGGCGCGTTCGAAAAAGCGCATGCCGCCGTACACGCGGTACGGCAGTTGTTCGGCAATCAGCGCTTCTTCCAGCGCGCGCGATTGCGCATTGCTGCGATAGAGCACTGCCACTTCGCCATAGCTGCCGCCATCGCGCACCCACTGGCGCGCGCGCTCGACTACATAGCGGGCCTCGTCGACTTCGTTGTAGGCCGCGTACAGATCGATCGGGTCGCCATCGCCGGAATCGGTCCACAACTGCTTGCCGATGCGGTCCGGGTTGTGCGCGATCACCGCATTGGCCGCGCCCAGAATATTGGCGCTGGACCGGTAGTTTTGCTCCAGCCGCACGGTCTGCGCACCGGGGAAATCCTTGAGGAAGCGCTGCACGTTCTCGACCTTGGCACCGCGCCAGCCATAGATGGCCTGGTCGTCGTCGCCCACCACAAACACGTGGCCGCTCTCGCCGGCCAGCACGCGCACAAAGGCGTACTGGATGGCGTTGGTGTCCTGGAACTCGTCCACCAGAATTTCGCGAAAGCGGGCGCGGTAATGCGCCAGCAAGGCCGGGGTGTCACGCAGCAATTCGTGCGCGCGCAGCAGCAGCTCGGCGAAATCCAGCAGGCCGGAGCGGTCGCAGCGTTCCTGGTAGGCGGCGTACACCTGCCGGCGCACCTCGGTCCAGTCGTCGTTGGGCTCGGGCTGGATGTGCTGCGGGCGGCGGCCTTCGTCCTTCTGCTCGTTGATCCACCAGCTCATCTGCTTGGGCGGATACTTGGTCTCGTCCAGCTCCAGCGACTGCACCACGCGCTTGACCAGCCGCAACTGGTCGTCGCTGTCCATGACCTGGAAGCCTTCCGGCAGCCGCGCATCCTGCCAATGCAGGCGCAGCAGGCGATGGGCCAGCCCATGGAAGGTGCCGATCCACATCCCGCGGCTGCCGTTGCGCAGCTGCAGGTCGGTGCGGTGGCGCATTTCGCCGGCGGCCTTGTTGGTGAAGGTCACCGCGAAGATGCCGTGGTTTGGCACGCCCTGGACTTCGTTGAGCCAGGCGATGCGATGGATCAGCACGCGCGTCTTGCCGGAGCCGGCGCCGGCCAGCACAAGGTAATGCCCCGGCGGCGCGGAAACGGCCTCGCGCTGGGCGGGGTTCAGGTGATCGAGCAAATGAGAGACATCCACCCGGGCATTTTACCGGTTGTGGCGTCGCTGCGGCTGAGATTGGGATGAAGGGGTTTGGGATGCGAGGCTTCGCTCGGACCCTCATCCGCCCCTTCGGGGCACCTTCTCCCGGCGGGAGAAGGGACCAAAGCCCCTCTCCTACGGGAGAGGGATTGGGTGAGGGTACGGGGCGAAGCCACGACGAGTGGTGGGTAACACGAGAGCTTCGCTCGCACCCTCATCCGGCGCTTCGCGCCACCTTCTCCCAGCGGGAGAAGGGAACAACGCCCCTCACCGCCCAAGCAATACCAGCACCTCCCGCGCAATCGCCGTTGCCTGCTCACGCAGTTCCGGTACCGCCAGGCTTTCCCATAGCGAGCCGATGCGCAGGCTGCCGATCACCCGCAGGCGTGGATTGGGGCGGCCATCGGCGTCGAGCAGTGCGCCATTGGCGGCAGTGTCCACGCCGATGCCATGCGGGCCGGGCGTGGCGATGCCCTGGCCCAGCAGCTGCTGCAGCAGGCCGTTGCGCATGGCCTGCACGCGCATTTCCACGCCGGTGGCGTTGATCAGCGTCTGCACATCCAGCTGCAGCGCATGCCCGGCGCCGGCACCGGCGCTCACCCGCACACAGGCACCGGCCTGGTACGCCACATCCAGCCGCGCGCGATGCAGTTGCAATTGCCCACGCGCCTGCATTGCCTGCAGGTGCGCATGCACCGGCGCGGCGATGCGGTGGCGGTGCACATCCCAATAGCGAACCACATGGCGCAAGAAACGGCGCTGGTCGGCAGCCGACAGCGTCTGCCATAGCGCCTGGCTCAACGGGCGGATGCGCTCCATCACGCTCTGCCAGGGCAGGCCCTGCGCGGCCGCGTCGCGCGCATGCCGGCGCAATGCACGCATGCGCGCGCGCAGGGGCAGTGCCAGCAGCGGTTGCGGGTCGAACTGTGCCGGCGTGGCGTGTGCGTGCGGCAGCGGCAGCAAGCCGTGCCGCGAGACCACGTGCACCGCGCCGCGGTGCTGGTGCGCGGCCAGGGTGACCACGCTGTCGGCCATGCTCAACCCCGAGCCAATAATGCACACCGCCGCGTCCTGCGGGATCTGCGCCACTGCCGGCGTGTCCCAGGCTTCCACGCGCTGGCCGGGCGCCAGGCCGGCGGCGCCGCGCAATGGCAGCGGCCGCAAGGCATTGCCCACCGCCAGGATCACGCTGGCAGCCTGCAGGTGCTGGCCGTCATCCAAGTGCAGCAGCGCGCCTGCGGCGTTTGGCTGCAGGTCGCGTACGCGAGCGCTGCAGACAGTGAGTGTGGCGGGGCTGCGCGCGCAGGCCTCTTGCAACCGCGCACGCAGGTACGGCGCATACAGGCAGCGGCCCACGAACTGCTGCGGTAGTTGCGCCGCATCCAGCGCCGGGCAGGCCTGTGTGGTCTGCAAGTAGGCGACAAAATCGCCTGGCAACTCGGCCAGCGCGCTCATCCGCGCGGCCGGCACATTGAGCAGATGCTCGGGCCGCGCCGTGGCGTAGGCCACGCCTTCGCCCAATGCCGCGCTGGGCTCGATCATGACGATCTGCAGCGGCGCGGTGGCCTGGCGCAGCAGATGCAAGGCCACCAGCACGCCGGACGCGCCACCACCGACGATGGCGATCGCTGCATCGCCGGGCACACGCTGTTCGTTCATGCTGCAATTGTAGGCGATGGCTGCGTCGGACCCATGACCACCGGTGCGGCGGCAACCGACATGTGAGGTGCTGGATTCGCTGCGCGGCAGCTGACTGCTGGGTGAGGTTCGCAGCCCCACGCGGTGAGACTGCACGCAGCACCCAGGCCGGCATTAGCCCGGCGCCACACTGTGCGTGCGCTGCTCTCTATTACCCGTGGCAAAGGTGTGCATGCTTCGGCTTCACTCCGCCAAGCCTGTGCAAATCAGGCCACCATGCTGCCCGATGCTTCAACGCCAAACCTCATCGCGCGACAGCCATCCAACCGCACACTACATCAACGCATCCGCCAGGCGTGCGATGCCTTCGCGGCTTCGCCGCCAGGCCGGGCGGCGGCGCCACTGCGCGATGTCCACCGGCTGCGACTGCGCCAGGTAATCCTGCTCGATCTCGCGCAGGCGCAGCACCACGTTGCGGTCGTAGCAGAGCATGCCGATCTCGGCATTGAGCGCGAACGAGCGGATGTCCAGGTTGATCGAGCCCACCAGCGCAATGTCTTCGTCCACGCTCAGATGCTTGGCATGCAGAAAGTGCGGCCGGTACAGCGCAATCTTCACTCCACAGCGCAGCAACTCTTCGAAATAGGCTTCCTGCGCCCACGCCGCCAGCCGCTGGTTGTTGTGTTCGGACAGGATCAACTGCACGTCCACGCCAGACATCCCGGCGATGCGCAGCGCACTGAGCATGGCTTCGTCCGGCACGAAATACGGCGTGACCAGCACCACCTTGCGGCGCGCCAGATGGATCACCGCGTTGATTGCATCGCGTGCGTTCTCGAACGGATACGCCGGCCCGCTGGGCAGCAACTGGGTGGCGATGTTGTCGTCGTACACCGGTGCGTCCGGCCACACGTCCAGGCGCTGCCCGGTTTCGGTGAACCAGTCGCTGGCGAACACCGCTTCCAGGTGGTTGACCACCGGCCCGCGTACGCGCGCGACCAGTTCGCGATTGGGCGCGCCGGCGATGAAGCCGGGTGCGGCCAGGTTCTGCGAGCCGACAAAGCCGACCTGGTTGTCGATCACCGCAATCTTGCGGTGGTTGCGCAGGTCCATGCGCCCGCTGCGGCGCCAGCGCAAGCCGCCGGGCAGCAAGGCCAGCACCTCCACGCCACTGGCCTGCAGGCGCTGGCGATAACGGCGCAGGCCGCGCTTGGCGCCCATCGCATCGAGCAGCAAGCGGCAGCGCACGCCGCGTGCGCAGGCGCGTTCCAGCGCAGCCACCACCGCCTCGCCCACCGCATCGTCGAACATCAGGTAATACAGCAGATGCACGCGTTCCTGCGCCTGGTCGATCGCGGTGATCAACGCCTGCAGCGAGGCCTCGTAGTCGTCCAGCAGTTCCACCGCATTGCCCAGCGTGGGCATGAAATCGCCCTGCCGCTCGATCAACGGCACCACTTCGGCGCTGCTGGTGTCCGGCTGCGGGGTCCAGCGCAAGGCGTGCAATGGCAGCTGCTGCTCGCGGATCACCTGCGAGGCCGTGGCCTGGCGCTGCACGCGCTGCCGCGATAGCCACGGGTGGCCGAACAACAGGTACAGCGGCAGGCCAACCACCGGCACGAAGCCGATCAGCAGCAACCAGCTGCGCGCCGCCCCAGGCGTAGTGCGGGTGGGGATCCACAGCAGCGCGGCCAGGCGGATCACCCAGTCCAGCGCCAGCAGCCAGGTCCCTTGCAACCAGTCAGGCAGCATCGGCATCGGGTCTCTTCAAGGGGAGCCCGATTCTGACCGGGCCGCGCATAAACGCAACGGTCCGGCCGCCGCCGCTGCGCAATGCCGGAATGGCCCGGCCGCAGTATCGGCCGGCAGTGCGCGATCGGCGCACACCTGGCGCACGGTCTGCACGAAGGCCGACTGCACGCGGGTGGGGTGCCAGTCGGCGCGCGTGGTCAGGCCGATCTGCCGGCGCAGCTGCGGCACCGCCAGGCCGATCTCGCACAGCAGCCCGGCGCGTTGTTCGAACAGGAACTGGTCACGCGACATCACGGTCAGCCACTCGTCTTCCAGCAGCAGCCCGCGGATGACCAGCACCGACCCGCATTCGATGCGCGGCGGCGGCGGCTCCAGCTGCTGGTCGCGGAACATGCGCTCCCAGCGCGCGCGCAGCGGCGTGCCCGTGGCCGCCACCACCCATGGGTAGTCCAGCAATTGCGCGAAGGCGTAGGCCTGCCCGGCCAGCGGATGCCCGCTGCGCGCCACGATCACCGCCGCATCGTCGAACAGCGCGTCCTGCACCACGTCGTGCACGGGCAACGGCTCGCGCAACGCGCCGATCAACAGGTCCAGCCCGCCCTCGCGCAGCTGCGCCAGCAACTCGGGATACGGCCCTTCGACCACGCTGACGGTGGCACCGGGGTGGCTGCGTGCGAAGCGCGCCAGCGCCCGCGGCAGCAATACAGCGCGGGCAAGTGGCATCACCCCCACCGTCATCCGCCCTGCGTGCTGGGAGCGCAGCGCGGCCACCTCGTCCAGCCCGGCGCCCAGCTCCGCCAGGGCGAGCCGCACCTGCCGCAGCAGCCGCAGCGCCACCGGCGTGGCGTGCACGCTTTTGCCGCGGCGCACGATCAACGGCACTTCGACCACATCGGCCAGCGTCTGCACCGCGCGGTAGATGGCCGGCTGCGAGACCCCGGTGCGCACCGCCGCCAACGAATAGCTGCCGGCCACGTCCACCGCCACCAGTGCCTGCAGCTGCCCCAGCGACACCCGCCGCTCCAGGCCCGGGCGGGCCGGCAGCCGCAGCGCGCGCCGCGCCACCCGCAGCCCGCGCCCCAGATGCGCCAATGCGCGCGCCACCCGCGGTGCCAGCAGGCGCGCGGCCTCGGTGCCGGCCATGCCGCCGGGATGGCGGTCGAACAACCGCACGCCCAGTTGCTGTTCCAGCCGCGCGATGGCCTGGGTGAGCGCCGGCTGCGACAGGTTCACCTGTGGCGCGGCGGCGCTGACGCTACCCGCTTCGGCCACCACATGCATGGCATACAGGTGGCGCAGGTTGAGTTCGAAGGGTGTCGACATGCTCTAACTATAAGCAGAACCAATAGACATACCTTAAATTGATCTTGAGCCAGAAAGCGCTCCACCAACAGACTCGGCGCATTGCTAACGAGGATGGATGGATGAGCCAGGTCGTCACCGACATCGCGCGTGCCCCGGTCGCGGTCGTGCAAGGGTTGGCGCAGGCGGGCGTGGCCACCGTGCACGAAGCCATGGGCCGCAGCGGGCTGCTGCATCACCGGCTGCGGCCGATCTATGCCGGCTGCCGCATCGCCGGCACCGCCGTCACGGTGTCGGTCCCGCCGGGCGACAACTGGATGATGCATGTGGCGATCGAGCAACTGCGCGACGGCGACCTGCTGGTGGTCGCGCCCACCAGCGAGTGCTGCGACGGCTATTTCGGCGACCTGCTCGCCACTTCGGCGCAGGCGCGCGGCTGCCGTGGGCTGATCATCGACGCCGGCGTGCGCGACGTGCGCGACCTCACCGCGATGGGCTTCCCGGTGTGGAGCCGCGCCATCTGCGCGCAGGGCACCATCAAGGAGACCCTGGGCGCGGTGAACGTGCCGCTGGTCTGCGCCGGGCAGCTGATCCAGCCAGGCGATGTGGTGGTGGCCGACGACGACGGCGTCTGCGTGGTGCCAAGCGCCCAGGCCGCGGCGGTACTGGCCGAAGCCCAGGCACGCGAAGCGCGCGAATTGATCAAGCGCGAGCGGCTGGCGCGCGGCGAACTGGGCCTGGACATCTACGCCATGCGCGAGCGGCTGGCCGCTAAGGGCCTGCGCTATGTCTGAGGGCGTACGCGCGATGTGGATGCGCGGCGGTACCTCCAAGGGCGGGTTCTTCCTGGCCGCGGACCTGCCGGCCGACACCGCCGCGCGCGATGCCTTCCTGCTGCGCGCCTATGGCTCGCCGGACCTGCGCCAGATCGATGGCATAGGCGGCGCCGACCCGCTCACCTCCAAGGTAGCCGTGGTGAGCCGCTCCGCGCGCGACGATGCCGACGTGGACTACCTGTTCCTGCAGGTCTCGGTGGACCAGGCACAGGTCAGCGACGCGCAGAACTGCGGCAACCTGCTGGCCGGCGTGGGGCCGTTCGCGCTGGAGCGCGGCCTGCTGCCCGCACAGGACGGCCAGACTGCGGTGCGCATCTTCATGCGCAACACCGGCACCGTGGCCACCGCCACCGTGTGCACGCCGGGCGGCCAGGTGACCTACGCCGGCGACACCCGGATCGACGGCGTGCCCGGCACCGCCGCGCCCATCGCGCTGGCCTTTGCCGAGATCGCCGGTTCCAGCTGCGGCGCGCTGCTGCCCACCGGCAACCCGGTGGACCTGCTGGACGGCATTACGGTCACGCTGATCGATAATGGCATGCCCTGCGTGGTACTGCGTGCCAGCGATGTGGGCATCCGCGGCGACGAAGACCGCGCCACGCTCGATGCCGATGTCGCGCTCAAGGCGCGCCTGGAAACCCTGCGCCTGCAGGCCGGGCCGCTGATGCGGCTGGGCGATGTGGCCACCGCCACCGTGCCGAAATTGATGCTGGTCTCCGCCCCCCGCAACGGTGGCGCGATCACGGTGCGCTCGTTCATTCCGCATCGCTGCCATGCCTCCATCGGCGTGCTGGGTGCGGTCACCGTGGCCACCGCCTGCCTGCTGCCCGGCACGCCGGCGCACGCGCTGGCACAGCTGCCGGGCGGTACCACGCAGCAGCTGGAGATCGAACACCCCAGTGGTGCCAGCAGTTGCCTCATTGCACTGGACGCGCACGGCAACGTGGTGCGCGCCGCTGTCGTGCGCACGGCCCGCAAACTGTTCGATGGGGTGCTGTTTGGCTAGTCAGCGGCCCATGCCATTCACGCTGGCCGATGACGGCACGGCCGGGGGCTTGATGCAGCTGCCGGTGCGCTCGGCAGCTCAGGCGCTACCGTCTGCGCGATGTGACGCCTGCAGCGGCTATTGCCTGCGTAAACGCGCGTATGTAGGCACCTGCAGATCCCGTGCGCCCGGCTGCAGCGGCTGCAAACAAACGCGCGATGCGCACGTTCCCTCACACCAGACGACCCGATGATCATCGACTGCCACGGCCACTACACCACCGCACCTGCTGCGCACGATGCGTTCCGCAAGGCGCAGATCGCCCATCACGACGACCCGCAGCAACCGGCCCCGCAGTACCCGCACATTTCCGACGATGCGCTACGCGAGAGCATCGAACAGCACCAATTGCGGTTGCTGCGCGAGCGTGGCGCGGACATGACCATTTTTTCGCCACGCGCCAGCACCATGGCCCACCACATCGGCGACGAAGCGGTGAGCCAGGCCTGGACGCAGCGCTGCAATGACCTGATCGCGCGCGTGGTGCAGTTGTATCCGCACACCTTCATCGGTGTCTGCCAGCTGCCGCAATCGCCGGGCGTTCCGATCAGCCACTCCATCGCCGAGCTGGAACGCTGCGTCAACGAACTAGGCTTTGTCGGCTGCAATCTCAATCCCGACCCGTCGGGCGGGCACTGGAACGGCGTACCGCTCACCGACCGTGCCTGGTACCCGTTCTTCGAGAAGATGGTGGAGCTGGACGTGCCGGCGATGGTGCATGTGTCCGGCAGCTGCAATGCCAACTTCCACGCCACTGGTGCGCACTACCTCAACGCGGATACCACCGCCTTCATGCAGTTCCTGGAAGGCGATCTGTTCCGCGACTTCCCGAGCTTGCGCTTCATCATTCCGCATGGCGGCGGCGCGGTGCCTTACCACTGGGGGCGCTTTCGCGGGCTGGCCGACATGCTGGGCAAACCGCCGCTGGCCACGCATGTGATGCGCAATGTGTTCTTCGATACCTGCGTGTATCACCAGCCGGGCATCGACCTGCTGTTCGAAGTGATCGACATCGACAACATCCTGTTCGGCTCGGAAATGGTGGGCGCGGTGCGCGGCATCGACCCGCAGACCGGGCATTACTTCGACGACACCAAGCGCTACATCGATGCACTGACAATCTCCGATGCAGACAAGCGCAAGGTGTTCGAAGGCAACGCGCGGCGGGTCTACCCGCGCCTGGATGCGCAACTGCGTGCGCGTGGGCTGTAGCGGCATTCCCTTCTCCCATCGGGAGAAGGTGCCCCGCAGGGGCGGATGAGGGTACGTGCGAAGCCTCTGGCACTCCAACCACTGCAAGTGGCTTCGCCCCGTACCCTCACCCCTACCCCTCTCCCGCAGGAGAGGGGATGCAATCCGCCGAGGTGTAGTGGCCCAGAACGCCAGGCGGGTCTGCCCGCGTCTGGATGCGCAACTGCGTGCGCGTGGGCTGTAGCGGCATTCCCGTCTCCCATCGGGAGAAGGTGCCCCGCAGGGGCGGATGAGAGTACGTGCGAAGCCTCTGGCACTCCAACCACTGCGAATGGCTCCGCCCCGCACCCTCACCCCTACCCCTCTCCCGCAGGAGAGGGGATGCAGTCCGCCGAGGTGTAGTGGCCCAGAACGCCAGGCGGGTCTGCCCGCGTCTGGATGCGCAACTGCGTGCGCGTTGGCTGTAGCGGTGTTCCCTTCTCCCAGCGGGAGAAGATGCCTTGCAGGGGCGGATGAGGGTACGTGCGAAGCCTCTGGCACTCCAACCACTGCGAGCGGCTTCGCCCCGTACCCTCACCCCTACCCCTCTCCCGCAGGAGAGGGGATGCCGTCCGCCGAGGTGTAGTGGCCCAGGAAGTGTGCGGATTTAAACCATTGTTGCGATCAAACCCTGCAACACTCCACAAACGCAAAAACCCCGCCTCGCGGCGGGGTTTTTGTTGGAAGCAGATCGCGTAATCGGTGGATTACTTGATCTTGCCTTCCTTGTACATGACGTGCTTACGCACGACCGGGTCGTACTTCATCATTTCCATCTTCCCCGGAGTGTTTTTCTTGTTCTTATCCGTGGTGTAGAAGTGGCCGGTAGCGGCCGAGGAAATCATACGAATCTTGTCACGCTTGCCTTTTGCCATGACTGCTTACTCCTCAGACCTTTTCGCCGCGCGCACGCAGCTCTTTCAGAACGGCATCAATCCCGTTCTTGTCGATGGTGCGCAACGCATGCGCGGAAACACGGAGCTTGACCCAGCGGTTTTCGCTGGCGACCCAGAAGCGGCGCTCGTGCAGGTTGGGCAGGAAACGACGACGGGTTCTGTTGTTTGCGTGGGAGACGTTGTTACCCGTCTGCACACGCTTGCCGGACACTTGGCATACGCGGGACATTGCGCACCTCGATAAAGTTTGGTGTCTTCCTTAGCCAGGAAAACGGCGGCCCCGACAGCGCTTGGCTGCCACGCAACGTTGGGAATCAAGTACTTACGCTGGGAGCAGGCCGGCACCCCATCGCGTTGGGTGCCGCCGTCCGGAGCGATCCGGGCACAGCGAGCCGCGCATTATGCACGGCATTTCCTTATGCCGCAAGCAGTTAGGGCGCTCCACCGGATGGCTACTCCCGGCTGCCGGGGGCGCGGGGCGCGGCGCACGGGACTGCATGCGGAGTGGCACGCGCGAACTGGACCAGCTCGCTCGCGCGCGCCGCACAGCGTATGCAGCACCCGAGGGAGGGCTACCCGGCTGTGCCCAGCTCGGCCCAGGCGCGCCGGGCCACCTGCCAGGCAGACCGTAGAAACACGACCAGCAAGCCGACCGCGATCAGCAGATCCGGCCAGCCACTGCCTAATGCCCAGACCGCCCCGCTGGCAGCAAGCACCGCGACACCTTCGTAGACATCGTTGCGCGAACACGCCCACGCCGAGGCCAGATTGATGTCGCCATCGCGGTAGGGCCACAGCAGGCGCAGGCACACCAGGTTGGCGAGGAAGTTCGCCGCGGCCACCACGCCCATGCTCTGAAACAGCGGTACCTGCGGATGGGCCAGCTTCCAGCCAATCTCCGCCGCCACGGCCAACGCTGCCAGCAAGATCAAGCCGGCCTTGAGCAAGGCCACGCGCGCCTTGGCCGCCATGCTGGCGCCCACCACCGCCAGACTCAGCGCATAGGTCAGCGCATCGCCCAGGTTGTCCAGGCTGCCGGACAGCAGTGATGCCGCGCCGCTGTGCAGCGCACCGGCCAGCATGAGCGCAAAGCTGCCGGCATTGATTGCCAACACCCACCACAGCACGCTCCGCTGACGCGCGTGCATCGCCGCCACGTCCAAGGTTTTTCCGCATCCGCAACAGGGCGCGCTCATGGCGTGCCCCCGTGCTGCGGCGCCGTCATCGCTGCGGTGCATGAGGCGCGCTCGCGGTGCAGCCAGCGGTACAGCACCGGCAACACCAGCAAGGTGAGCAGGGTCGAGGAGACGATGCCGCCGATCACCACCGTGGCCAGCGGGCGCTGCACTTCCGCACCGGCACCGACATTGAAGGCCATCGGCACGAAGCCCAGCGCCGCCACCAGTGCGGTCATCAGCACCGGCCGCAAGCGCGCCAACGCGCCCTCGCGCAGGGCCTGCTCCAGTGGCATGCCCGCATCGCGCAGGCCGCGGATGAAGGCGATCATGACCAGGCCGTTGAGCACCGCCACGCCCGATAGCGCGATGAAGCCCACCCCGGCCGAGATCGACAGCGACAACCCGCGCAGCGCCAGCGCCACCACGCCGCCGGTCAGCGCCAGCGGCACGCCGCTGAACACCACCACCGCATCGCGCAACGAACCGAACGACCAGTACAGCAGCGCGAAGATCAGCAGCAGCGTGGCCGGCACCACCCAGGCCAAGCGCTGGCCGGCGGAGATCAGCTGCTCGAAGGTGCCGCCGTAGCCGATCCAGTAACCGGTCGGCAGTGCCACCTCGGCCTGCACACGCTGCTGCACCTCGGCCACGAAACTGCCCAGATCGCGGTCGCGCACATTGGCGGTGATGACGATGCGCCGCTTGCCGTCTTCGCGATTGATCTGGTTCGGCCCGAGCACGCTCTCGATCCTGGCCACCTCGCGCAACGGCACCGTGGTCGGCGCACCGCTGCGCCACCCAGCCGCGCGGCTGGATTCGTCGGCATCGTTGCGCTCGCCATCGCCCTGCAGCGGAATCGGCAGGTCGGCCAGCGCGGTCGGGTCCTGGCGCAAGGCTTCCGGCAGGCGCACCACGATGTCGAAGCGGCGGTCGCCGTCGAACAATTGCCCGGCCGGTTGCCCGCCCACCGCTGCGGCCACGGTGTCCTGCACTACGCCAGGATTGAGGCCGTAGCCGGCCAACGCATCGCGATCGGGCACCACGGCCAGCATCGGCAGTCCGGTGGATTGCTCCAGGCCCACGTCGGCCGCGCCAGGCACGCTGCGGGCGACGGCCTCGATCCGCCGACCCACCGTCACCAGCGTGTCCAGGTCATCGCCGTACAGCTTGATCGCCACATCCGCACGCACGCCGGAAATCAGCTCGTTCATGCGCATCTGGATCGGCTGGGTGAACTCGTAGTTGTTGCCGGGCAATTGCCGCACCGCCGCTTCGATCTCGGCCACCAGCTGCGCCTTGGGCTTGCGCGGATCCGGCCATTGTTCGCGGGGATGCATGATCAAGAACGTATCGGCCACCGATGGCGGCATCGGGTCGGTGGCCACTTCCGCCGTGCCCAGCTTACCGAACACGTGCGCCACTTCAGGAAACTGCTTGATGCGCCGCTCCAGCGTGGCCTGCATGCTGATCGCCTGCTCCAGGCTGGTGCCGGGAATGCGCAGGGCATGCAGGGCGATGTCGCCCTCGTCCAGGTTCGGGATGAATTCGCTGCCCAGCCGGGTGGCCAGCGCCGCACACAGCACCACCGTGGCCAGCGCTCCGATGCCGACCCAACGCGCATGCCGCAACACGCGATCCAGCAGCGGCGCATACACCCCGCGTGCCCAGCGCATGGCGCGGTTTTCGTGCTCGGCCACCTTGCCGCCGAGCAACAAGGCGATGGCCGCCGGCACGAAGGTCAGCGACAGCAGCATCGCACCGGTGAGCGCGAGCACCACGGTGACTGCCATCGGGTGGAACATCTTGCCCTCGATACCGGTGAGCGCGAACACCGGCAGATACACCGCCGCGATGATGCCCACGCCGAACAGGCTGGGGCGGATCACCTCGGCGGTGGCCTCGGCGGTGAGGGCAAAGCGCTCGTCACGTTCCAGCACGCGGCCCAGCCGTGCCTGCGCCTCGCCGAAACGGCGCAGGCAGTTCTCCACGATGATCACCGCGCCATCGACGATCAGGCCGAAATCCAGCGCGCCCAGGCTCATCAGGTTGCCCGACACCCCACCGCGCACCATACCGGTGAGGGTGAACAACATCGCCAGCGGAATCACCGCGGCGGTGATCAGCGCTGCACGCACATTGCCCAGCATCAGGAACAGCACCACGATCACCAGCAACGCGCCTTCGATCAGGTTCTTGGCAACGGTGACGATAGTGCGGTCCACCAATGCGGTGCGGTCGTACACCGGCACCGCACGCACACCGGCCGGAAGACTGGCGTTGGCCAACTCCAGCCGCTGCGCAGCCGCCTGCGCCACCGTGCGGCTGTTGGCGCCCACCAGCATGAACACCGTGCCCAGCACCACTTCGGTTCCGTCTTGCGTGGCGGCACCGTTGCGCAGCTCGCGGCCTTCGCCCACCTGGGCCACATCGCGCACCCGGATCGGCACACCTTCGCGCCGATCCAGCACAATCGCCCCGATCTGCGCGATGTCATCCACCTGCCCCGGCACCCGCACCAGGAACTGCTGCCCGCTGCGCTCGATGTAGCCGGCACCGACGTTGCGGTTGTTGGCCTCCACCGCCTGAGCCACATCGTCCAGGGTGAAGCCCAACGCCACCAGACGCGCAGGATCCGGGGTGATATGGATCTGCCGCGCATGCCCGCCGATGGTGTTGACCTCGGTCACGCCAGGCACGTTACGCAACTGCGGGCGCACCACCCAATCCTGCAAGGTGCGCAGATCGGTCGCTGTCCACGCAGTGCCGTCGGCCTTGCGCGCGTTCGGCTTGGCTTCGACCGTGTACATGAAAATCTCGCCCAACCCCGTTGCGATCGGCCCCAACTGCGGCTCCAGCTCCGGCGGCAATTGCGACTTCACCTGCTGCAGCCGCTCGGCCACCTGCTGCCGCGCAAAGTACAGATCGGTGCCATCGGCAAACACCGCGGTCACCTGCGACAACCCGTAGCGCGACAAGGACCGCGTGGACTCCAAGCCCGGCAGCCCCGCCAGCACCGTCTCCAACGGAAACGTCACCCGCTGCTCGGATTCCAGCGGCGAATATCCCGGCGCCGCCGTATTGACCTGCACCTGCACATTGGTGATATCCGGCGTGGCATCGATCGGTAACCGCGAAAAACTCCACGCACCGATCGCAATCAACACCCCCGTCAACGCCAGCATCAACCACCGCTGCGCGATCGCAAACCCAATGATCTTAGTAAGCATGGCGGGCACCTCCACAAACGTGCTGCGTACATGGCGCAGTGATCGCGCCAGCAGCGCGCCTGCGACTTATCCCGCCGGAGAACCCAGCACTGCCCAGATCACTGCAGGCACCGCTGATACAGCGAGCGTCTTTGTGATCAGCGTTGCCATTGGCATATCTGTTGCTGTTGTTGCTGTTGTTGCTGTTGATGTTGCTGATGTTGCCGTTGTTGCTGTTGCTGTTGCTGTTGTTGTTGCTGTTGTTGTTGTTGTGGCTGTGGCTGTGGCTGTTGCTTTCGATCTTGCCGTTGCCGTACCGGGGCCCCTTCCGCAGCGGCGGAGACGGTGGGCAAACCCCACCGGGGCGGCGCGCAAGGATTCGCGGCATTTTCGGCAGGGACAGGATGTCCCTTCCGAAAATTCCCGCCGGCTCCGCGCACCCGAAGGGCGCGTAGGCGGGGTGTGCTTTCTTTTGGTTACGTTTCTTTGCACAAGCAAAGAAAAGTGACTCGCGCCCGAGAGGGCGTGAAAGCCCCTGCCATTGCACCGGCCGAAAAGACCGAACACCACATTCGTTATTGCTAGCGAAGCACGCAACCGCGCACACGCCATGGTTTGAGCTGTCACGAAGCACCGGCAACCCCAACTGACATGACGGCGCAGCGGAGGAAACAGCAGACACGCAATGATCAATGATCATGCGACGCCCCCGACTTCTCGATATCCGCCTTCACCAGATAACTCTGCTCCACCACCACCACATCCCCCGCCGCCACCCCCGACAGCACCTCCACCTGCTGCGCATCGCGCGCACCCAGCGTCAACGGCCGCACCTCGTAGGTCTCGCCCACCTGCACGAACACCACCTGCCAATCGCGGAACTGTTGCAACGCGCTCACCGGCACCACCAACTTGGCCGGCTGCTGCGCCACCGTCACCCGCGCCTTCACTGCCGACCCTGGCCGCCACAGGCCATCGGTATTGCGCAACACCGCGCGCGCCACCGTGCTCTGGCTCGCGGTTGCCGTGCCTGGCAATACCCGCTCCAACGTGGTCTGCGCCACCACACCGTCGCTGATGCGGGTCACGGTGACCGGCGCGCCGGCGGTGATGTGCCCGGCATCGGCGCCGAAGATGTGCAGGTCCACCCACAAGGTGGAGAGGTCGGCGATTTCGAACAGCGCCTGGCCTTCGCCGGCATTGCTGCCTACGCTGGCGTTGCGTGCCAGCACGGTGCCGCTGATCGGCGCGCTCACGCTGTAGGTGGTCAGGCTCAGATTGCTCTCCACCGTGGCTAGTACCTGCCCGGCGCGCACCTGGTCGCCCACGTTGGCGCGCAGGCTGCGCACCGGGCCGGGGAAGCGCGCGGTGGCCTGTGCCTGCCCGCCTTCGGCCGGCGTCAGCAGGCCCTGCACCTCATGCTGGTCGGCAATGCTGCCAGCGGCCACCGGTGCCACGCGAATGCCACTTTCCTTGGCGATCGCCGCGGCGATCGTGGTGCGGCCTTCGTAACTGTCATAGGTCCAGCGATGCGCCTTGCCTTGCACCGTCGCGCGCAGCTCGACATCGAACGAATGCGGCTCGGCCACCACGCTGTCGGCCAGCAGGCGGCCATCGGGGCGTGCGCTGAGCCGGTGCACTTCGGTGGCGCCGCCCAGACGGGTGAGCCGCACCTCCACACTGCCGGCGGTGGCCGGCAGTGGTTTGCCATCGCGGTAGAGCCAGGCCTGGTAGGTGGGCGGGGTGCCGTCTTCGGCAATCGCCAGCTCGACGCTGTCGCCGTCCTGGCTCAGCAGGCGCCCGCCGTGGCTGCCTTTGGCGGCTTCTTCGGCGTGCGCCTCGCCGCCGTGTTCTGCGGTTTCGCCGGCATGCGCGTGTGCGTCGTCGCCATCACGGCCACAGCCGCCCAGCAGCAGCGCCAGCAATAGCGGCGCGATCCAAGAAGTCGTGGTCATGGAAACAGGTCCTGTGAGGTGCCCGCGCAGTGCGCCGGAGGCAGCAAGCGATGAAGAACAGCGCGCGGAGGTGGTGCGCGATGTGTGCGTCTGCAGATGTGCGCGTGGCAGCACGCGCAGGCGTGCCGCCGCTGCAAGACAACCGGTGGTGATGCGTGCAGGCAGCAGTGCGATCAGCCTGCTGCGGCACTGCAGGTGCCAGACGTGCAGGCTCATGGCGTCACCTGCGCAGGCACGACAAACGGCTGGCCGGTCAGGCGCTGGATTTCGATCAGCGCGGTCTGCGCCTCCGATGCGGCGGCCAGTTGCTGCTGGCGTGCGTCGTTGTGTTGCGCCTGCAATTGCGCCCAGTCCAGATAGCTGGTGGCACCGGCGCGGTAGGCGCGTTCGGCAGCAGCATCGGCGCGGGCGAGTGCGGGCAGCACGTCCTCGCGCATGCGGCTGACTTCCAGCTGTGCGGCGCGGTAGCGGCCGTGCGCGTCGGCCAGCGTGGTGTAGAGCACCAGCACCTGCGACTGCCGTTCGATGTCCAGCAACGACAGCTCCGCTTCGGCCGCGCGGATCTCCGGCTGCGCACGTGCCGCGCTGCCCAGCGCCAACGACACCCCACCGACCAGCGCGGTGGCATCGCTGCCCTGCAGGCGGCGCACGCCCACCTGCCAATCCAGATCCGGGCGTGCCTGGCTGCGGGCCAGCCGCACCCGTGCCTCGCGCACGCGCTGTTCGTTGTTCAAGCGCGCCAGCTCGGGCGTGGCATCGAGCAGCTGCGCCAGCACGTCGAAGTCGGGAATCGCCGGCAACTGCAGCGGGTCGCCGGTGACTGCGGCGAAGTCGGGCGTGCGTTCGCCCCACAACACCGCCAGCTGCCGACACGCGGCCAACCACTCCTGCTGCGCGCGATCGCGCTCCAGTTCCGCACGGGCCTGCAGCGCCTGCGCGGTCAGCACCACCGATTCGGGCGATGCGCCGGCCTGCAGGCGCTGACGCGCCGCTCGCACGGTGCGCTGCCGTTGCGCCAGCGTCTCCAGCGCCACCTTCTGCCGCTGCGCCGCCAGGCTGATGGCCAGATAGCGCCGCGCCACTTCGGCCAACACATCCAGCCGTGCCAGTGCACGTTGTGGTGCCAGCGCGTCGATGCGCGCCTGGGCCAGGGTGCGGCGCGCGTCGAGCTTGCCGCCGCGCTCCAGCACCCCGGCCAGGGTGACGGTAAGTTCGGCCTGGTCCAGCGCGCGCGCAGGTCCGGTGCCGAACACGTTTTCGACCTGTGCGCCCAGGCGCAACGGCGGACGCAGGGCGTCGCGTTCGGCTTCGGCGGTAAGCACCGCACGCTGGCCATCGGCCAGGCGCAGATCGGGATGCTGCTGGGCAACGCGCGCAATGGCGTCGTCCAGGGTCAGCACGGGCTTGGGCGGTACGTCCTGCGCCATGGCGCACGGCACGACCGCGAAGACGGCAAATGCCGTCAGTCGCAACCACATGAGGGTGTCTCCGGAATCGGGATCGATGGACAGGCCGGCAGCTGCCGGCGATGCATCACGCCGCGATCGGGGGACGCAACAGGGTCTCGATCAGGTGCGAGCGGTAGACGCTGGGCAGCGGCGCCGGCTGCGCCTGCGCGCTGGCCGGCAACGGGCCCCACGCTGCGGCCGACAACAGGGCCGGGCTGTGTCCGTGGCAATAGCCGCTGTGCATCAGGGCATGCAGCAGGCCGGCGCCATCCTGGTTGCCGCCCGCATCGGCTTCGTCGGCACCGTCGTGGCCATGCGCGGCGGTGTCGTCCAGATGTGCCTGGTCATGCGCCAGCGCATGCACGTCGCCCAGCGCACAGGCGATGGGCGCGACCAGCACGCCCATTATCAGCACCGCCAGCGCCATCAGGCGCAGCAACGGGTGCAACAGGCGGGCGCGGCGGAGCAACATGCCCGCAGCGTATAGAGGCCGAGGGGGTTACACAATCGCAGTGCGGGTGTCTTGTCGCGTTAGGCGTAGAAACACCGATGCCGGTGTCGGGGTGCGCCTGACGGGTGGACGTCGGTTGGGGATCGGTACGGCTTCGCGGCCAGGGCCGCTCCTACGTGGAGCGGGCCACTGGTGCCGTCTTTCCTGCGCAGGCCGCCGCGTGGCTGCGGGCCCGGGCGATCACGGCGCGGTGGTCGGTGCCGGCTTCTGGTCGGCCGGACGGGCCTTGCTCTGCGCGATGAAGGCGCGCACCTGCTGTTGCAGCACCGGCAAGGTCACCGAGCCCTGGCGCAGCACCACGTCGTGGAAGGCCTTGATGTCGAAGCGCTCGCCCAGCGCCTGTTCGGCTTCGGCGCGCAGTTTGACGATGGCGATCTCGCCGAGCTTGTAGCTCAGCGCCTGCGCCGGCCAGGAGATGTAGCGGTCCACCTCGGTGGTGACTTCGTGCTCGCTCAGTGCGGTGTGGTCGCGCAGGTAGGCCAGCGCCTGGTCGCGGCTCCAGCCGTCGTGATGCACACCGGTGTCGATCACCAGACGGCAGGCGCGCCACATCTCGTAGGTGAGCCGGCCGAACTCTTCGTACGGTGTCTCGTAGATGCCCATCTCCTGGCCGAGTTTTTCGGTGTACAGCGCCCAGCCTTCGCCATAGGCGGAAATGTAGTTTTCGCGGCGAAAGGCCGGCTGCTCGCCCTGTTCCAGCGCCAGTGAGCCTTGCAGCGAGTGGCCGGGCGAAGATTCGTGCAGGGTGAGCGCGGGCAGGTTGTACAGCGGCCGCGACGGCAGGTTGTAGGTGTTCACCCAATAGGTGGTGGCGCCGCCGCGCCCGGCGGTCCAGAACGGGGCGATATCGTCCGGCACCGGCTTGATGGTGAAGCGCCCGCGCGGCAGCGTGCCGATGAACTTGCCCACCTGCCCGTCCACGCGCTTGGAAATCCACGCGGCGCGGTCCAGCAACTCCTGTGGAGTCTTGGCATAGAACTGTGGATCGGTGCGCAGGAAGGTCAGAAACTGCGCAAAGCTGCCCTTGAACCCAACCTGTTGGATGATTGCGTTCATCTGGGTCTGGATGCGCGCCACCTCGTCCAGGCCAATCTGGTGGATCTGGTCCGGGGTGAGATCCAGCGTGGTGTATTCGCGGATCTGCTGGCGATAAAACGCCTTGCCGTCGGGCATGGCTTCGGCGGCCAAGGTGGTGCGCGCCTTGGGCACGTAGTCGTTGCGGAAGAAAGTCAGCAATTTGGCGTACGCCGGGATCACCGCGCCGCTCACGGCCGCCTTGGCCTGCCCGCGCAGCTGCGCCTGCTCGGCGGCGGGGATCTGCGCGGGCAGCTGCTTGAACGGTGCGTAGAAGGTGGACTCGGTGGGGTCGCTCACCTGCGCCACGGTGGCGATGGAGCCATCGCGCCCGTCCAGCACCGCGCGCGGCACGCTGAAGCCGCGGGCCAGGCCGGCGCGCATGTTGGCGACCTGCTGGTCGAAATAGCGCGGCACGTCATTGAGGCGGGCGATGTAGGCGCGGTATTCGGCGGCGGTCTTCATTGGCCGCTGCGCCATGAAGCCGAGGTTGGACCAGAACGAGCTGTCCGAATTGAACGGCATCTCGTAGGCACGCAGGCGCACCTCGGCGGCGAGGTTTTCCACCTGCGGACGGTAGATGGCGTAGTTGACCTGGTTGGCCGGCGAGAGCATGGCCGGGTCGATTCCGTCGAGCTGCTTGAGCACGCCGTCCCAGACCGCCAGGCGCGCCTGCTGCGCGGCCGGGCCAACGTCGGGCAGGCGGGTGTTGTCGCCGGTGGTGTCGGTGTCTTCGTCGGCCTGGCCGGTCTCGGCCTGTCGCCATGCCCATTCTTTCTCGTAGATGGCGCGGAAGCGCGCATCGGCTGGCGCTTCGGTGCGCAGCGTGGCCGGCGCGTTGGCCGCTACCGGTGGCGCGGCATCGGCGCTGAAGGACAGGCCCAGCAGGGCGAACGAAAGTGCGGCGGCAAGGGGAGATGTCACGTGCGGGCAACCTGCGGTCGAAACGAACCTCCGATCATCTCAGGCACCGGGCCGGCTGCCATGGGCCGGAAGTCCCAACGCGTGCGTCAGGCTTGCGGCTGGGCTTGCTTCCATCCGCGCCGCCGCGTGTGCGGCTACGCCAGATCAGTCCTTGTGCACCACCACCAGGTGGCGCTCGCCGTCCAGGCCGGGCACCTGCAACGGATGCACCTCGCCCACGCGCCAGCCGGCGGGCAATGCAGCGATTTCCTCGTGCGGGTAGACGCCCTTCATCGCCAGCAGGCTGCCGCCCGGACGCAGCAGATGCCCGCCGACGGCGATGATGCCGGCCAGCGTATCCAGCGCGCGGGCGGTGAGATGGTCGTAGGCGGCCGGTTCGTCCACGGCCTCGGCACGCGCCTCGGCCACGCGGGCATTGCCCAACGCCAGGTGCCGCAGCGCCTCGCGCATGAAACGCGCCTTCTTGCCGTTGCTTTCCACCAGCGTCACCTGCAGCTGCGGGCGGGTGATTGCCAGCGGGATGCCGGGCAGCCCGGGGCCGGTGCCCAGATCGGCCAGCGTGCCGCTGACGATGTAGGGCTGCATGGCCAGCGAATCGAGCAGATGGCGGGTGACCATCTCGCGCGGGTCGCGCACGGCGGTGAGGTTGTAGGTCTTGTTCCAGCGCACCAGCAGCGTCAGGTAGCGCAGCAGCGGCGCGGCAAAGTCCGCATCCAGGGATTGGGCCTGCAGGCCGTTGGCCAGTGCGGCGGAGACATCGGGGGGAAGCGCAGCATCGTTCATGCCGCGATTATCGCAGCTGGCAGCGGCGCGGCGGGATTGGGGATTGGGGATTGGGGATTGGGGATTGGGGATTGGGGATTGGGGATTCGGGATTCGGGATTCGGGATTCGGGATTCGGGATTCGGGATTCGGG
>NZ_JARVTF010000031.1:0-35129 GCF_030208825.1 Xanthomonas sp. LMC-A-07 | reverse complement strand
ACCGAGCCCCCAGGGACGGGTTCACGGCGTGTCCCGCGAGCGGCGAGGGCACCGCGCGCTCGACCAGTCAGGCTTTTGATCTACTCACTTGACTGTAGCTAAACGACGCCACGACTCGATATCTCTGCGACCGTGAGCTGATTGAGTCGGCGGGCTTGGTTTCGATGACAACGTGTCCTAACAGTAGTGCATGCACCCACGTCCTGGACCAGCTAATCCGGTAACCATGCCTCACGCCAGCGATCGAGATTGCTGCCGGTCAACATCCAGTCGCGGCGAACCACTTCACGCAATGCCGCGCCCTTTGCCGCTGCAGCAGCCGGGTCGGCCAGGTGCTCACGGATCGCGCCGATCCAGTCGCGGTAACGGTTTTTGACCAGCGTAACGGGCAGATCGCCGCGGTAGCAGCGCACGTCGCTGGCGATCACCGGGTAACCGCACGCCCCGTATTCGAGCAGGCGCAGGTTGCTCTTGCACTCGTTGAACAGGTTCTGCTCCACCGGGGCCAGCGCGATATCCAGGTCCAACGCGGCCAGGGCCGCCGGGTAGTGATCAATCGGCACGCCCGGCTGGAACTGGTGGATGTACTCGCGCAGCGCGAACGGATACATGCCCAGGAAGACCCATTCGACCTCGCCAGCGAGTTCCTTCACCACATCGGCGATCAGTTCCAGATCGCCGGTGTGGCTGGCGCCGCCGGCCCAGCCGATGCGGGGCTTGCCGCCCTTGCGCACCGTGCGCTCCGGCAGGGCATCCCACCAGTGCGCCGGCAACCGGTTCTCGACCACGCGGATATCGCCATGCAGCCCGGCAAACGCCTCGGCCAGCGCGGGCGTGGAGACCACGAAGCGGTCCACGAAGCTCAACCCGCGGCGCACCGTCTTGAGGATGTCCTTGGGCATGTGCGCGCGGTGCGCGTTCTTCAGTGGCAGGTTGGGCAGGTAGTCGTCGAGCTCATAGACCTTGAACGCGCGCGACAATGCTTTCATCCGCCGCATCGCTTCCAGACGCGCTTCACCCACCTGGCGCTGCAGCACGATGACGTCGGGATCCTGACGCGTCAGCTCGGCAATGGTCAGATGGCCGTTGAACATCACCGCGTCCACCATGCCGGCGTCGCGCAGCGCCTTCAGCGGCTGGATCACCCGGTAATGGCCGCAGCCCTCGAAGTCGGCCGGCAGCGCCATCACCGTGGGCAGCGGCCGCCACGCTTCCAGCGGGCGCCAGCTCGCGCGCGGGTCGGCCAACCGGAAGCCGGTTCCGGTGTCCAGCGAGAACCCGGGGTTGTACGCGGGGTCGTGCGCCAGCAGCGGCAACCAGCGTGCATACATTGCTTCTTCGTCCAGCGCGGTGGCCGGCGCGATCTCCGCAGGGTCGATCAACAACTGCGCGCGTGGCGCAAAGACGTTGAGGTAGCCGGCCTGGTGCAGGCGCAGGCATAGATCGGCCGCACTCCACTGCGCCAATGCCGGCTCCTCTGCGAAGCCGCCCGCATCCAGAAACAGTTGACGCGGCAGCATCAGGCACTCGCCGCCGAGTGCGGTGTAATTCTGGTCCACCTGCAATCGATGCAGATAGCCGGGCTCGTCGAAGGCGCTGCCGGCAAACGCGCGGCCCACCGGCGCGCCCAGGCCCAGCAGCAGGCCGGCGTGGTGCACGGTGCCGTCGCCGCGCAGCAGCTTGCCGGCGACGGCGCCCACTTCCGGGCGCAGCGCATGGTTGAGCAGTTGGCGCAGCCAATCCGGTTTCATCACGGCCGCACCGGCATCCAGCCAGAGCAGCAGATCACCCTGCGCCTGACCCGCCGCCGCGTTGCAGACGGCCTCGGCACTCAGTGCGCGGGCGAAGCGCAGCACCTGGATCTGCTGGATCTGCAGCTGCGCGATGCCGGCCAGCCAATCGCAGGTGGCCGGGTCGGTGTTGGCATGGTCGAGCAGCAGCAACTGGTAATGCGGGTAATCGGTGTTGGCCAGGATGCTTTCCAGGCAGCGTTGCACCTGCGCCAGGCGGCCATCCACGCGCACCAGAATGCTGACCAGCGGCTGCTGCGCATGCCCGTAATCCACCGCATAGCGGCCCAGGCCCTGATGGTGTGCGACTGCATCCACGTAGCCGCGCGCTTGCAGGTGCGCAGCGATCGCGGCGTGCTCGTCTTCCTGCGTGTGCAGCATGGACGGTGCGGCGATCAACAGCGGCTCGGCCACATGCGCGACGCTGGCCAGCCCGTCGCGCTCAACCAGGCGCAATTGGGCTCTCAGCTCGAACGCGGTGCCGGCATCGGTCGGAAAACCGCCATCGGCCAATAGCGTGCTGCGGCGGAACAGCCAATGCCGCGAGAGCGTGCCCGGCGTACTCAACAACGCGTCCAGGAACAGCGCAGGCCGCAGCACCAGGCCAAGCTGGTTCTGCTCCAGTGCAACTCCCTCATCGGCGTAGATCGCCTGGCAGGTGTCGGGCGTCTCGCTCATCCGCAATGCCAGCATCAGCAGCCCGGTGGGCGTGAACCGGCTGCCGGCTTCGGCCACCAGCACCCAGTCCGCCGCCTGTTGCGCGGCAACCGCGCGGTTGAGTGCAGGCACCAGGCCCTGCGCATCGATCAACACGCCATTGGCGCCATGCGCGGCGACCTGTGCCGCGGCACTGCTGACCACCCAGGTCTGCAGATTGGCGTACAGCTCCACCGCCGCAAGGCTGGCCAACGTAGTTTCGATCTGGGCCGCATCGCCGGCGGCATCGACGACCACCACCGCAATACGCGGGCCACCGTCATGCGCATCCAGGCGCGCCTGCATCAAGGCGCGCTGCACGGCGCTGGGCTGGCGCACGGCCAACCAGGTCGGCGCGGTCACGTTCTCGGCCAGACCACCGCTTTGCACCAGCGCATCCAGCACATCGATGGACTTGAACACCCGGGCCTTGTCGGGGTTGAGCGGTGCCACCCGCACCAGCCGGTTGTCGCCGGTCTCGCGCCGCCAACCGAGCTGGCGGAGGCCTTGTCGGAAATCCTCATGGCCTTGGTCGCCAATGCCCGGCTGGTCGCGGCCCGCCTGGCTGAACTGCGCGTTCGACACCCGAAAGTGCGTGAGCGGGTTCGCCAGAAAGGCTAGGTTGCCCCGGCGCAGCAGCTTGACGTAGAGCGCCAGGTCGCCCACCCAATGAATCACCTTGCCGTTCAACGACATCAGTTCGGCGCCAAGCGCCAGCACATCGGCGCGGCGGCACAGCACGCAGCTGGGCTCTCCGATGAAGTTGATGGTGTGGTCGGCCAAAAACGACACCAGATCCGGCCCATCGATCAACACGTCTTCGGCAAACGGAAAACAGGTAGCCAGGATGTCCGGCAGCACCTGATCGTCGTCATCGATCCGCCGCCGCCGCGACGACGCCATCACCGTGCCTGGATTGCGCTCGATCGCTTCTACCAGCTGCGCCACGCAGTCTGGCTGCAACACGTCGTCGTCGTGCAGGAACTTGATGTATTCGCCCTGGGCCAGCGCAATCGCTTTGATCTTGCTGCCGAGTTCGCCCAGGCGAGCTGGATTGCGGAAATAACGGATCGGGAAAGAGCATTCCAAAGCGTGCCGCGCGACGCATTGCTCGATCAGCGCATCCACACTGTCGTCGCAGACGATCAACTCCAGCATGGGATAGGACTGTTGAACTACGCTCTGAAGTGCCTGATCGAGATAGCGCAGCTTGTAGGCGGGCATCACGATGCTGACAAGAGCACGGGTGTCGGAGCGATCTTCGGGGTGGTGCATCATGGGCCAATGAGCAGCTAGAAAATATGGGTGCGTTGAGCGCTTAATTGCGCAAAACAAACGAGAGACGCAGGCAGTCAGCAGCTCTTACATCATGGCTTGAAGGCGATTTAGCGCTTTCCAAGCGCCTTCGCTGCCGTTCTTGTGACCCTGCCACACCTCCGGGATGAAGCTCGGCTTGTGCGGGAGACTGCGAGCGATTGTCAGGAATTCTCGCCAATCCACTTCGCCATCTCCGATCTGGAGACCTTCGCCATCCACACCTCTGGCATCAGCCAGATGCATATGCGCGACATACGGGGCGACCGTGCGCACAAACGCTGCAAACGATTCGCCGCGATGATTGCAGGCGAGTTTGGAATGGGATACGTCCAGGCAGATGCGCATTTCATGCTTCTTGCAGAACGCGGTCGTGGAGTCCGCATCGACGAAGATGTTATGGAATTGCTGCCCACCGAAATGCCAGGGAAAAGGTGGCATTGTCTGCGGGAGGATCTCGACTCCGCTCGTGTCCAGTTGCGCCAAGCTCAGTTCCAGCTGCGCGTACAATGTGCTCAATGCATCGGCAGGACAATGTCCGGACCGGCTAAAGCCGCCGACGTTGGTAACGATGAGCGGGCGAGCGGTACGTTTGAAATAGGGCGTTAGTTGGCGGGCGAGCTCGATGACGCGCTGCATTTCACGCACGGAGCGCTGGCGATACGCGTCATCAGGCGAACATAGGTCCAGCGTGTGGTCGCCCGCAAATAGTTCCGGGGCGTGCACGACTAGGCCCAGATCCATCGGTGCAGTGAGCAAAGGACGGAAGTCCAGTTCCAAGTCTTTATAGCTGAGATGGATCTCCAGAAGGTCCATGTTCGATTGGGCCCTGATCGCGTGCAGGTCGTGGTAACGCACCGGCACGCCCCACGGCAAGGCGAAGGAGTATTCGCGCGTGCTGGTGGTGCCTTCGCCAAGATCGCTGGGAAAGAAGCACTCCCCCGACTTCTTCGCTGTTGACAGGCTGCGGCCAAGCAGCTCGTGCTTACGATTGGGCTGCAGTCCCTGGCCGGGGCTGCGGATCTGTACCATCTCGGCGGTCACCACGATGCCGGCGGGGATGTCACAGGCGGCGACCAAACTCTTGGCCAGCGTCTCGCGGTTCATCAACTCACCTTGCGATACCTGACGCGGGTTGTGCGTGCCGAGCGCCTGTTCCACCTGCCTGATTCCCTCCACCATGCGCGAAAATTCGCTTGGCAGCAGGCTGACCTTGTGATCGTTACCTTCTTGCTCCCTGTCCAGGGTGAAGTGCTTTTCGATGACCTTGGCACCCAACGCCACGGCAGCCACTGCAACATGGATGTCGCGCTCATGGCCGGAGTAGCCCACCAGCCCCCCGCTGATCTCCTTCAAATGTCGCAGATAGTGCAGATTGACGTCTTTGAACGGAGCAGGGTAGGTGGAATTGCAATGCAGCAGTACGAAGTTTGCGCCGACACTATGCAGGTGGCGCACCCCATCCAGGATCTCCGCTTCGGTGCACATGCCGGTCGAACAGATCATCGGCTTACCGCTGGCAGCGATTGCCTCGATTAATTCGTGATTGGTGAAATCGGCCGACGCAACCTTGTAGCCTGGTAAGCCGTAGTGCTCGAGTTTGCTCAGGCTGGTGTGATCCCAAGGGGTGCACAGCGGCACCATGCCACGTGCACGACAATGGTCGAATGCACGGAACAGGTCGCTGTCAGTGAGCTGAAAGCGGCTGAGCAGGTCTAGCGTGTATTGCGAGCCCAGGTCGGCGCTGGCATCGTTGCTGTCGCCTGCGTTGCGGTAAAGCGTCTGCAGGTCGCGCATCTGGAATTTGGCGCAATAGGCGCCGGCGTCGGCGGCGGCGTCGATCAACCGCAGTGCCGTTGCCAGATCACCCTGGTGGTTGTTCCCAATCTCGGCGATGACGAAGGTCGGCGCGTCCTCGTCCACCAGTCGCCCTTCCAGCTCCAGGCGTACCTTGCCCGATAGCGCCACCGCCTTGATGCGCTGATTGAGGTCTAGCAGCGGGACTGCCAGCACCTTGTGGCTGAGCAGGGCACGGATGGTATCGGGCGCATCGGTGTCGGCCGCGGCGACAAAGCGCCGGTTCATCACCAGCGACACCGGCGCGTTCAGATCGATCTGCGCGGTCTGGGTCAGCCAACGGCGCAGGTCGCCATCAGTGAGCACACCTTCCAGAACGCCGCTCTCGGACACGGCGAAGATCAGCCGCTGCGTGTTGCCGCTCATCTTGTTGAGCGCGGCAATCAGGCTGTCCTCGGAAAACACGACGAGTTTGGCGAGGTCTCGGGTGATGCGCATGCGGGTGATGGAATCCTATCGGGTGGCGGCGTTGCCACCGGCGTGCAGCAAGGCGTGGTCGATCCAGTCGAGGTTGCCTCGGGTTTCCTCCCACACGGCCTGCTGGCTGACGGCGATGTCGGCATGCACGGCGGCGCGGTCGGTCTCCAGGCGGTGCAATATGCGTGCCAGCTTGTCCTGCAGCGCTTCGTCGTCGACCTCCACACCCCATGCCGGGCGCTGGATGTCCTCTAACAGGAAACGCATCTTGTCGTGACTGATCAGCGACAGAATCGGGCGGCGCAGGCCGAACGGGATCATCTGCGCGTGCCCGCGCATGCCGAAGGCCAAGTCCACTCGCGCGTAGAACGCCATCACCGCATCCGGACCGGCATCGGTCAGGTCCTCGGTGTCGTAGTCCACCTCTGCGGCGTCCAGATACGGCTCGATCTCGCGGTCCGCGCTCTTGTGGGCCACGTTGACGATACGCCAGCCGCGGTCCTGGGCGCTGCGCACAGCGTGGGCGACGCGTGCCAGCAGGGAGTGTTGCGCGTCGCCGAACCGGTGGCCGGCGCGGTCGAACGCAGCGTTGAAGGCCAGCACACGGCTCTGCCGGGCATCGTGTTGTTGCGCCGCGCGGCGGTGCTCAGGGTAGAGCTGCCACAGCACGTTGGTCGGGCAATACTGGCGACGCAGGCGCGCGGCCTGCGCGTCAGGCAGGTAGCGTTGCAGGGCCTGCATGGACCCGCTGTTGCGCAGGCCGAAGAACGGGGCCCGCTCGGCGACGGCGCGCAGATGGTCGGTAAACACCACGTCGAAGTCTGGCTGCCCACGGAAGCGGTTGTAGCCGATAGCGAACACGATCAACGGCACGCGCAGCGCCTGCACTGCCTCCACCGAGCTGTTCCATTGCCAGCCGCTGCGTGACACGTCGCTGCCAGCCTGGTCGCGCAGCAACAGGCCGCCGCCGCCGATCACCACGCCGTCGAAGTCGCGGTTGGCGCGCTGTGCGTCCTCCAGGTCGAAGGCCTGCCAGGCCTGACGCAGTTCCCAGTCGAACGGGCCGATCAGGCTATCGAAGGCGTGCCGCACGACGGGGAACAACAGCGTGTCGCCGGCGTTGCGGTTGGCCGAGTTATGCACGCCGATGTGCAGCAGGCGCTTGGCGCCGGCGCGGCCGCTGGTCAGCATGGTGGGGAATACGGGCGGCTGGCAGTGAGTTTTGAGCGCGTGCAGGGTCATGTGACGATATCGCCGTCGGAAGCAGGCCAGGATGCGAGCAGTCGCCGCGCCAAGACCAGGTCTGCCTGGCTGTTGATGTCTACCGAGCGCAGGCTATCCATCACATAGCCCAATGCGCCTTCGATATGGAAGCTGCCGGCGCGCCGTAGCGCGTCCGGCCGGGCCAGGAAAAGCGAGCCGTTGACGCCATACAGCTTGCGTAGGCCTTGGCGTTGCGCGTTGCGGTTCTGGGCCGGATCCACCATCTCCAGCCGCTCCTGGTCCAGGTAGCGTAGGTTGGTCATGTACTTGCCCAGGTCGGCGACGCTGATCACTGCTTCGGCTTGTTGTCGATCGAACAAGCGCACGACCTGTCGCACGTCCTCGGCACTCCGCAGCGGGCTGGTGGGCAACAGCATCATCACCCCTTGCGGAGCGCACTGCTGGTGTTCCTCGAGCCAGCGCAGGGCGTGCAGGACGACGTGCACGGCATGTACGTCGTCGCCGGCCAGCTCGGGCGGGCGTACGAACGGGGTTTCCGCGCCAAATCGACGCGCCGTCTCGCCGATCTCTAGGTCGTCGGTGGAAACCACCACCCGGTCCACGACACCCGATTCGAGTGCCGCGTTGATGGTCCACGCGAGCAGAGGCTTACCGCCGAGCGGGACCAGATTCTTGCGCGCGATGCCCTTTGAGCCGCCGCGCGCCGGCAACACCGCCACGATACGCGCGCTCATGCTGTATCCCGTGCCGATGGCACCCGTGCCGTGGCAATCAGCGTGTCCGTGCGGTCGATCCGCGCCAATGCCGCCTCGTATTGCGCGTGCAGCCCGTCCGCGTCGAGGAACGCCCACGCTTGGTGGCCGCCGGGCGCCTGCTTGCTGAGCCAATGCAGGTGATTGGAGACGGGGTAGCGCTGCTGCCCGCTGATTTCCACCTGCGCAAAGCCCGCGCCCTCCAGCAGCAACCTGAGGCTCTGCCGTGTATGCAGGACCAAGTGCTCGCTCCAGAACGTGAAGGCCTTGAACGGCTCGCAGTCGTACAGGGTGAGCAGGGCGTCGCGCGCATGCGGCACCTCGATCAGCAGGGTGCCGCCGGGCTTGAGCGTGCTGCGCAGCCGCGCCAACGTGCGCGAGGGCTCGGTTAGGTGTTCCAGCACATGGAACATGCTGATGATGTCCAGCGAACCCGCGCCGATCTCGTCCAGGTCGCCGACCACCGCGTGGCCTTTGGCTGCGGTGATCGCGGCGCGCTGGCGGTTGGGTTCCAGGCCCACGGCCAGCGCTGCCTGCCCGGCGAACTCATCCAGCATGCCACCCAGCCCGCAGCCGAAATCCAGCCAGCGGCGGTTGCGCAACAGAGCGCCGAACCTCTCGGTGCGGCGGATGTTGTCCTCCAGACGCGGAGTCTCCACTTGGCGGCCATCCACCGCGTGACCGGTGCGTTCGGGCTTGGCCGCGTAGTAGTCCAGCGACATGTGCTCGCTGCTGGACAGGACGATCACCTCGCTGAGCGGGTCGCGCAGCACCGTGATGTCGTCGCGGTCGCGCACGCGCGGGTAGAACGGGCGTAGCCGTTCGCGCGCGAGGATTCCCAGCGCCTCCAGCTCGGCGGCGAGCGGCCGGAGCGGCGCGTGAGTGTCCGCGCTCATGTGCACTGCCGCCTGACGTCGGGCGCGTCCACCAACTCCAGCGCCAGATGCGGCGAGGGTGTGATCTTTGCCAGCAGGCGCCCGTCGTTCTCGAAGTGGCGCCTGGCCACGACGAAGGAACGGCGCATGTAGTCGGTAAGCGTGTCCATGTCCTCCTGCCTGCGGTTGTGCGTACCGCCATGAAAGTAGGGTTGCGAATAATCTAGGTCTACGCCGCCGACCAATACCCGCGAGAATCCCATGTAGAAGGCCAACTGGATCGCATCGAGTACGACCGTATAGCCGGAGTAGAGCATCAGTGATGGGTCATGGGAGAAGTGCGCAGGGTCATCGAACATGCACCCCCCAGGCGTTTGGCTGACCTCCAGTGCAACGATGTCCTGGCGGGCGAGTTCCTCAGGCCAATGCTTCTCGATCAGCGCATAGGCTTCCTTGCCGAAGAATTTGATCCCGGCCTGGATACCCATCACCCGCTCGGCCCAGGTCTGGAAGTTGATCGCGTCACGCATCAGGTAGTACGCCGGGCGGAACGCGAAGCCCTGCGCCTCCAGTTCGAAGGCGCGGTTGCACCAAAACGACTCGCGCGCCATCAGCGCATCGATGTCCAGGTCCTGCAGCGACGGCGCGTTGCCCAGGATGTAGGCGGTCTGTCCGGCCTTGCTGTCTTTCATGCGCTGGATACGTCCACGCATTCCGCTGGCCGGCGCGGGCTGAGCGCTGGGCGCCACCGCGACCTGGGCTTGTTCCAGTGCAGCGATGCGCCGCCGCTGCACGATGCCACCGGAGCGCTCGAACGCGCGCCAGGGCAGGGAGCGCTCCCAGTTGAGCGCCTTCTCATGTTCACCCCAGGCATCGAACGTCTCGCGCGCATGATGCCTGTCGATGGACCTTAGCCTGGCCACCCGTGGCGCAGGGGCAGCGGGCGTGAGCACCGCGTGCCAGAACGCCGGAGCAAGGAGCTCCTCGAAGTGCACCTGCAGGTAGCCGCCGTTGCCTTGCGCCGTTGCCAAGGGCGTAAAAGGCCGCGCCAAGGTGTGTGCGACCTTGTCGAACCACGCTGCCTCCTGAAGCAGCGGTGCCGAGATGCCGACAAGTTCGAGATCGTCATGCGCGCTGAGGAGCTGGTAGGCGCTCTGTGGGCAGGGGCGAACCTGCACGCCCAGCAACGAGGACAAACGTGCCCGCGTACGCTCTCCGGCCTGGGCGGAGTGCGCGTCGGAGTAGTCCACCATGCACAGCAGCCTGCGCTGTTCCCGCAGCGCATCCAGGCGCTGGATGAAATCGCCGGCGTGCAAAAAACGGCCATCCTCGGCAAGCAGCGCAGTGTCCGCCTCCGGCTGGGTGACGAAGATGAGCGTGCCGTCGAGATCGAAGATGTGTCGTTTGCCCTCCTGCAGCCGGCTGCGATGCGCGCGTAGATTCGCGCCCAGCAAGGCCGCCTCCAGCCGCAGTTCCTCGTCGGGTACCGCGTGGGCGACGATGCGTTGGCGCAGCGGGCTTGCCGACGTGTCCAGCGCGAAATAGAGATCCCGGCCGAAGCGCAGCGGCGAGTAGCGCAGATCCAGGAAAGCGGTGCCGCGCTCGACGCAGGCTTCGCGCAGCCAGGTCGGCATGTCGTACGACAGCACGAGCAGCTCGTCAGGTAGATTCGAAAACAGGTAGTCCAACGCATCTAACGGCATCCGGCAATAGGTGATGGCCCACAGAGCATCTGGGGTCAGGCGCTTTCCTTGGGCAGCAAGCGCATGGAACCGTGCATGGTCGAATGCTGGCGACAGGCCATGCAGCTTTTTGCTGCCGGGTGCATGGCCGATGTCGATCGCGCAGCCTTGCCGTATCGGCTCGCGGACCAGATCGAAGATGCCATCGGACGTCGCACGTGATGGATGCAGCAAATCGGGGATGCAGGCGATGCGCATGGCGACCACGGCTCAGTTCAGCGACGCCGCGATCAGGTCGCCCGGAGCGGTGTCCGGCTGGCGCGGCACGATGTGGTGAGGGCGCGCGGTGCGCACGCGACGGACAGTGCCCAGGTCAAGGCTCGAGCATTGCATAGAGAAGATGGCTGTGACGCTCGTACCGCCTTTCCCAGGCGCGGCGGCGACTGTAGCCGGGCCTGAGAAAACCTCCCGGATTGCGTCCTTTATGGCCCAGACAACACGTGAATATTGTGCGTTGATCTTCTCGGCAAGTGGATCAGAGCACTGTGCTTCTACTTCGTTGTAAATATGGTTGAGCTTCACCGAGTGACCGAACGGCGCCCTCAGAAAGTCATAGAAGATGTAGCCATTTCCGATGTTCTGGCCTGTGATGGCGCCTTGTGATGACCCTTTGCTTTTCACGAAGTCCGATGTTTCAAAATATTGCATAAGGGCCGAGTTGAACATAAAGAATTTGCTCGGGTCAGTCATCGATCCGCTCATCTTCATGGCAGAGCGTCAGTAAAAATACAGGCAGGTATCCCAGCGATCCGGGGTGTGATGGCGCAGGCCGATCCTGTAATCCGGGTTCAGAGATAGGGCAAAATCGCTTAAATCCAGCAGGTCGGCCGCCCTGTGATAGGCGGAGATCGCCATCTTTGGCTTGCACTGAACAATCGCACTCTGCGCGCCTTTCAGTGCCGAAAGTTCCGATCCCTCTATGTCCATTTTGATGAAGGTGGGTGCATCATCGATGACATCGTCGATGCAGCATATGTCGATCATGTCTGCCGGTTCGCAAGCCTCACTCGAAGGCTTGACGAAGCCGCCGTGGCCGCCCTCGTGGTTGAATGGAACTCTGCCTTGTGTCTCGCCTACGCCGCAGCCGTGCAAACTGATTCTGGACGCGAGCGGTGTGCCTTCGTAGCGACGTAATACGTTCTGAAGTGTGCCGATGTTAATCCGATCGGGCTCAATCAACCACGAGCGCGAGAATTGACCTTTGGTGACACCAATCAGGCCTGCAAGCGACTCGCCGATTGATGCGCCGCAATCAACCATCTTTTCCCCGCTGCCAAATTGAAGCAGGCCGGAGCGGAAGTACAAGGTGCTGTAGGGGCGTTCGATTTCGTGGTAGTACTCGGGGTCGCAGGTGAGGTGGAAGTTGAGGACAGAGAACAGGGTTTGTGCCGAGTAGGCATCGGAAAAGCGTTTTGCCAGGCGCTGAAACCTGGAAACGTTGCGCACAATTTCCAGTCCCCAGTCGTCTACCCGGAAATCTACACGCCCCTGCAGACTGAAAGCGCGAACGGCCTGTTCAAAGTTGATATGAGCAATCTCATGCTGCCTACAGATATGGTCAAAAAATCGCTTGGGTCCATCATATCGACAGGTGTTGAGGGCGATGATGTCGCCAGACTTAGCGAGTTCGATGAACTTGTCCGTCGAGATGATGGGGGTGCCGTAATACAGCGCACCGGAGTGATAGCGGAAGTCGTCCACCGAAGCGACCACATTGCAGTGGCGGTCCTGCTTCAGGTTCAGCAAGTGCGCGCCGAACCCCCGGGTCCCTAAGACGATCACCTTGACTTCGTCGCCAAATTTGGCAATGAGGTCGCGAACGTCATCGGGAATACCGAACATCGAATCACCAGTCAGGCCCTCGGCGGCGACCTGAAACGTTTCTTCCACTGCCTGCGGGTCGATGTTTAGTTTGAACTGGCTAGCGCTTTGCATGATTGGTCCCTGGCTTAGGTTCCATAAGCATGGATTGGATTGTCGTACCGAGCGTCGAAGTAGGTCTTGGCAGGCACATCTTCGCGGTAGACACGCGGCCAGCCAAGTTCGCAGCTTCGTCCCACCTTGACGCCCCCGCGCACGATGGCGCCGGTCCGCAGGATGCTGTTGGCGCCGATCTCGACGCCCGCGCCGATTTGCACACCATTTTCTATCCAGCATGACGATTTGACGCGGCATGCCGGTCCAAGGTGCGCGCCGGCATGGATGACGGTGTTGTAGTCGATCCTGCAACCATGTCCGACGACAGCATGGGCACCCACGAATGCGTTGAGCCCGATGACCGTGTCAGCGCCGATGGCGGCGCTGGAATGGATGAAGGGCTCCAGCTTGAAGCCACGCTCCATCGCTACTTGCATCAGCTCCATGCGCTTGAAGTTGCCGAGGCGTTCATCGAACGCAACGAACATGGCCCCGTCGGTCGGATTTAGTCCATCCAGCACACCAAGATCGAATTCGTGTTCTGCGTCTTGTGGCACGTCGATCCTGATGACCGTCTCGTCCTGACGCGCCTGCTTCCAGGCGTGAAAGGCCAGGTCAAGGTATTCGCTGCGGCCGATGATCCACCTAGATTTCATGTTCGGTCTCCATCAGCGTCGTGTACCAGCGTTCGACCAGACGACTCATGGATTCATAGGCGCCCTGGGTGGGCAGGGGAGCGTCTGTGTGCAATGCCGCCTGCACCCGCTCCATGATTGCCACGTCTTCGCCCACTACCACCTTGCTGCCGTGCATCTGTGCCAGTAGCACTTGGCTGGAAGAACCATAAGGCTGTTTCTTGCGTGCGCTAAACCAATAGATTTCCAGATCGGTCCGGTCCGGTGCGACAGGCACGTGGTTTTCCAGCGTGAAGGAATAGCCGCCGTTGGCGCTGGCGATATGCAAATTCGGGAAGGCCAGCCAGTTAAAGTAGGCGTCGTGCTTGCCCCAGCGCTCCGTTTTTTCGTGCCAGCCTAATTGCTTAAGCTTGGGGATGGGCGCCTCAGCCCCACCGTAGCTGAAGCGACGCATTTCGCACCTCAAGGCTTCGGCCGATGTGCCCTGCAAGGCTTGCATGGATTCCTCGGCTTGCTCCTCGTTTACCTGGGGAACGAAGCTGACGCTCTTGGCAAGGGTCTTGGGGTGAACGAACGGCGCATGGTTCGCGTCGCGCAGGTTCTCATAGGCCAGCTTCCAGTTGTAGCGGCCTTGCCAGGTAGTCACCATGACCTCAGTGTCATAGGCGTTGGAACTACTTTCCAGCAATGCGATGAAGTCTGTCGAAAACTGCTCCTCGATTGGCATTGGTTTGGGATCGAGGTTGACGAACAGCAGGTTTCCCACCTCACGCAAGGCGAACTCCCGCAATTGCAGGCCGCGCTTTTCCTCCTCGTCGAAGCCGTA
Organism: Xanthomonas sp. LMC-A-07; assembly: GCF_030208825.1. Taxonomy (NCBI): domain Bacteria; kingdom Pseudomonadati; phylum Pseudomonadota; class Gammaproteobacteria; order Lysobacterales; family Lysobacteraceae; genus Xanthomonas; species Xanthomonas sp. LMC-A-07. The sequence continues at coordinate 21,084 of NZ_JARVTF010000031.1, read as the reverse complement.
GACCGCCGCGCACTCGGGGATGTTCTCAACCCGGCCATCGGCGTCGTACTTCCATGCATGATAAGGGCAGACCAGAGGGCGTTTTCCCACCGCGGCGGTCTGCAGCATCGCGTTGCGGTGCAGGCAGACGTTCTCGAACGCGCGCAGCTGGCCCTGGAAGTTCTGGATCAGCACCGGAATGCCAGCGAGCCTGCGGGTGATGAAGCAGTTGTTGTCGGGCACAAGCGTCTTCAGGCCGGCAAACAGCCAGACCTTGCGGAAGATCTTGCGCTGTTCGCGTGCGAAGATGTCCGTGGACAGGTAGTAGCTGGGGTGCATTCGCGATCGCATCGGCGCGGTTTCCTCAGGAATTCTTGTGATAGATGACCCGGGCCGGGTTGCCGAACACGCTGGCGCCCGCTGGCACGTCCTTCACCACGACCGCACCGGCGCCGACCACTGCGCCGTCGCCGATGTGGATGCCGGGTAGGATGGTGGCGTGCGGGTGCACGATGGCGCGCTCACCGATCCGCGCGCCGCCGCCGACGAAGGTCATCGCCCCGATCTGTGCGTAGTCACCGACATGGACGTCGTGCCCGAGCATGGTATTGGCATGCACATTGGCGAAATCGCCCAACCACACATCGGGGCTGAGCTGTACGCGATGGCACAGGAAGCAGCCCTGGCCGATGCGCACGCGCGGGCTCAGGAAGGCGCCGGTGAGGATTGGGATGAAGTGCGCGCCTTGCGCCAGCAACGGCTGCGCATAGCGCTGGCGGGAATGCGGATCGCCGATCGCGCAGACGAAGCGTTCTTCGTCCTGCGGTTGATATGTGAGCGGGCTGCCGATGATGGCCAGATCGCAGCCCAGACCGTCCAGCATCTGCGGGCGCGTGTCGAGAAAGCCCACCGGACGCCACTGCGTTCCGCAAGCCGGATCGCCCTGCATCTGCGCCAGGACCTCACGACCCCATCCGCCAGCACCGATGATCAAGACCGGATGGGTCATAGGATGGAGCCGCCATCCATGACCAGACTGGTTCCGGTGACCCAGCGGCTGGCGTCCGCCAGCAAGTAGATCGCGGCGTTGGCTACGTCTTGCGGCTCGCCTAAGCCCAGCGGATGCCGCGCCTTCTGCGCTTCAAGCTGGTCGGCGCCCCACATCGGCGTGACCACAGCCGACGGGGAAATGCCGTTGACCCGGATCCTGCGCTTGGCCTGTTCCAGCGCCAGGCATTTGATGATGCCGATGAGACCGGCCTTCATTGCCGAATACGGCCCCACGCCGCGCGTGCCGAGGTGCGCGGCAGTGGAGAGCATGAGCACGATCGAGCCCTGCGGGGCGATGGCATTTGCCTGCAGCAAGCGCTGCGTCAGCATCACCGGAGCGAGAAAATTGACCGTGTACATCTCGGTCATCGCCGCTTCGGTCAGCTGCCGGATCGGGCAGTGCTTCTGCATGCCCGCACAGTGCACCACGCCATGTACCGTTGTACCCGCCGCAGCAGCCAGTGCCTCGCGATCGGCGGCATTGGTCAGGTCGCCGAGCACGCCGACATGGCCCGTGCCCTGCAACTGCGCCTGGGTCTGCGCGAGGCGGTCTGCGTCGCGGCCGGCGAGGATGATGCGGGCGCCTCGTTGCGCGCAGGCAATGGCGATCTGCCGGCCGAGACCCGAGGACGCTCCCGTCACCAGGATCGTCTTGCCCTCGAGCGAAAACGCCTTGCGTGCCGGCGTGTTCATGCGTAGATGTCCATGGGTACGGTAAGGCCGCCATCCACGACGAAATAGTTGCGCGTGATCCAGCGGCTCGCATCTGCCAGCAGGAATGTGGCGGCATAGGCGACATCCTCCGGCTCGCCCATGCCGAGCGGTGTCAGGTCGAACAGTCCCTCCATGTTGCCGCCGCTGCCCTGCAGGCCGTCCAGCAACGGCGTGCGTACGTAGCCCGGAGCGATACAGTTGGCACGGATGCCGTTCTTGGCGACTTCTTGCCCCAGCGATCTCACCATGCCGAGCAGGGCGCTCTTGCTGGCTGCGTACGCGCTGCTGGCCATCGGCCCGATGTGCGAAGCGACTGACGCGACGAACACCAGCGAGCCGTTTGCGGCGATGCGCTTCTTTGCCAGCAGGCCGCGTGTCAGCAGCATCGGTGCGAATGTATTGCTGGAGAAGATGTCGTCCAGATGCGCCCGATTGACCAAGCGCAGCGGCACCAGCCGGGAGATCCCGGCCGCGTGCGCCATCCCGTCCAACACGCCGACCTCGGCAACAAGACGATCGATGTCTTCCTGCCGGTCCAGGTCTGCCGCGATTGCCATGTGGCCCTCACCCGGCAACGCCGCCAGAGTTGACGCCAGTCGCGCGCGGTCGCGCCCGCTGATTGCCAACTGGGCACCCAGTTCGGCGCAGGAAATAGCGATCTGGCGGCCGATGCCCGAGGAGGCGCCAGTGACAAGGATGCGCTTGCCTTCGAGAGAGAAGGGATCTGAAGCGATGCTCACGATTCGACGAGATCTGGAAAGACGGCTTCTTCGATATCGAGCAGACAGGTGCCCCACGACAGGCCAATGCCGAAGCCACACAGCAGCACGCGCTTGCGCCCTGATTCCAGTTCCTTGTTGATGCGCGCGGTCATGGTCACCGGCAGCGAGGCGCCGCTGGTGTTGCCGAAATCGCGCAGCGTGGAAGGCACCTTTTCCACTGGGAGGCCAAGCTTCTTGCGGATGGTTTCGTTGATCATCCGATTGGCCTGGTGGAACACGAAATAGTCGACTTTGTCCTTGGATGCGCCGGCATACTCGAGCAACTTTTGCACGGCTGGCGGGATACGTTGGGTCGAGAAGCTGAGCACCGCCACGCCATCGAGGATCAGGTCCACTCCACGACGCCACGGACCATTGGGCTCTTCGCGAAACGGGATCAGGTGCTGCACTGCCACCGGTTCGCGTTGCCCGCCTACCGGCAGGATGATCGCTTTGTAGCCACTGCCATCGCTGTTGAGGTCGAAGTACATCGGGGGGGCGTCGGCGCTGAATTCCAGTGCAGTTGCGGTCCCGGAGTCGGAAAAGATCGGGTCTTCCAGCGTCGCACTGCGGTCGCCGACCAGCAGCAGGCCTTTCTTGACGCCGCCGGCGGCGATCATCGAGCCGAGCAGGTTGATGCCGAACGGGTAGGCCGAGCAGCCCAGGTTGACGTCGAAGGCCACCGTCGCATGCGTCAGGCCCAGACGATCCTGCAGGATGATCGCGGTGGCCGGGATCGGGTAATCCGGCGACTGCGTCACTACGATCAGGGCGTCAATCTCCTCACGCTTCCACTGCAGTTTTTCCAGCAGGACTTCTGTCGCGTCGAAGGCCATGTCGGAGAAACACTGCCACTCCGACGCCATGCGCCGCGTCTCGATGCCGATATTGCGCACCAGCCGCTCACGCTCGGAGCGGATCTGCGGGCGGCAGTCGGTGAGGTTGGACACGACGCGCTTCGGGACGCAGGTCGCCATGCCGGCAAAGCGTACGTTGTGCAGCGTGGAAGTGGGCATCTCAGGCCTCGGTCAGGTTGTAGAGGTCACCGACGGTGACCACATTGGCCAGATCCTCGCCGGTAATGGTCTTGCCGTACTCCATATCGAACATGACGATCACGCCCAGCGCAGCCAGCGAATCCCATTCCGGCAGATCGCGCAGCACGGTGTCCACCGTGACTTCGACCGGTTCCTGGAAGTCGGTGGCAGAAAGAAAATTCTCGATAAATGTTGCGTGGCTCATGCGGTCTCGCCTGGTTGTCTGTTGAAGATACGAAAGTCTGGAACCGGCAGGCATCCAGTGTGGCTCATGTGCGGTGTTGGGCGGCAATCAGGTCTGCGATGGTATCGACCTGGTCGCTGTGCAGGCCAGGGAAGATCGGCAGGCACAGCACCTGGTCGGCGACCGAGCGTGCCACCGGTAGCCACGCGGGCGCCGCGGAGGGCAGGGCACGGTACATCGGGAAGTCGCTGATCAACGGGTAAAAATAGCGCCGCACCAGAATGCGGTGTTCGCGCAGCACCTGGTACAAGGCATCGCGCGAGAGCGGGTAGTCGTCCTGCACCAACACCGGGAAATACGCGTGATTGGCGCTGGAATGCGCAGGGCGCGCGACGCAGCGGATACCGCGTACGTTGTCCAGCCGTTGCCGATACTGCGCATCGATCTGGGCGCGCTGCGCGATCGCCTGGTCTACGTGCTTGAGCTGCAGCAGGCCAAAGGCCGCGCTCACCTCGTTCATTTTGCCGTTGATGCCGGGCGCAACGACGGTGGTTTCGTCGACGAAGCCAAAATTCTTCAGATGCCCGATGCGCTGGTAGGTGCGTTCGTCCGGGCACACGATCGCGCCGCCTTCGAAGGTGTTGAACACCTTGGTGGCGTGGAAGCTCAGCACGCTCAGATCGCCGTGGCGCAGGATCGAGCCACCGCTGTCGCGTACACCGAAGGCATGCGCCGCGTCGTAGATCACCTTGAGGTTGTAGATGTCGGCGATGCGGGTGATCGCAGTGGTATCGCAAGCGGTGCCGTAGCAATGCACCGGCATGATCGCGGTGGTGTTCGGGGTGATGGCCGCCTCGATCTTGGACGGGTCCATGTTGAGCGTCACCGGGTCGATATCCACGAACACCGGGGTGATGCCTTTCCACAGCAGCGAGTGACAGGTGGCCACGAACGAGTAGGGCGTGGTGATGACTTCGCCGGTGATGCGCAAGGCCTGCAGCGCGGTGATCAACGCGGTGGTGCCGTTGGTCAGCAGCGCCAGGTGTGGCACCCCCAGGTACTCGCACAGCGCCTGCTCGAGCGCGCGGTGCATCTCACCGCCGTTGCTGAGGATGCGGCTGGACCAGATCTGCTCCAGGTAGGGCAGAAATTCTTCCAGCGGCGGCAGCAACGGACTGGTGACGGGAATAGTCATCAACGACCCTGTTGGTGGATGTCGGGATTCCGACGCAGCGGCGTGGCCGCCTGCGGTTGATCCAGGTGAAGCAAGCGTCATGCCACCACGCGGAACCGGCTCCCCCCGGGTCCGCTCAGTTCGCCAGCTCGGTCTGCTCGCGGTCGATGCCGTACTTGCGCAGCTTCTCCACCAAGGTGGTGCGGCGCAGGCCGAGCAGTTGCGCGGCGTGGGCGACCACGCCTTGGGTGCGTTCCAGTGCCTCGTTGATCAAGGCCAGCTCGATGTTGGCCATATGGCCGCGCAGGTCGATGCCATCGTCGGGCAGGCTGGAGGCTGTCAACGGTTCGGCATCGGCGTGCGCGGTGGCCGGCTGCAGGGTGACCACGTTGCTCGGCAAGGCGGCAACCTCGCCATGTGGCGCAACCAACGCCGGCTCCGGCGGCAGTTCCACCGGGATCGACGAAGCGAAGTCACCGCGATAACGCGCCGGCAGGTCCTGCACCCGCACCAGCCCACCGGGATGCAGCACCGCCAGGCGCTCCACCAGGTTGGTCAGTTCGCGCACATTGCCCGGCCAGTCGTAGCTGCGCAGCGCCTGCAGGGCTTCATCGGCAAAGCGCACTTCGCCGCGGCCGGTGCGGGCCAGCTGCCCGGCAATGGTCTGCACCAGGATCGCCAGGTCGTCCACGCGTTCGCGCAGCGCCGGCATCTCGATCGGGAACACGTTGAGGCGGTAGAACAGGTCCTCGCGGAACTGGCCGTCGCTGATGCGGGTTTCCAGATTGCGGTGAGTCGCGGCGATCACGCGCACGTTGCAGCGGATGGTCTGCCCGCCGCCCACGCGCTCGAAGCTGCGCTCCTGCAGCACACGCAGCAGCTTGACCTGCATCGGCAGGCTCATGTCGCCGATTTCGTCCAGCAGCAGCGTACCGCCTTCGGCCATTTCGAAGCGGCCTTTGCGGGTGGTCAGCGCGCCGGTGAAGGCGCCTTTTTCGTGGCCGAACAATTCGCTTTCCAGCAGGTCCGGCGGGATCGCGCCGCAGTTGATGGCCACGAACGGCCCGTCGCGCCGCGGCGAATGCTGGTGGATGGCGCGTGCCACCACTTCCTTGCCGGTGCCCGATTCGCCCAGCACCAGCACGGTGGTGTCGAACGCGGCCACCTGGTCGATGAGGCGGCGCAGGCGGGTGACCGCCTCGCTGTTGCCGGTCGGGCCGGTGTCTTGCTGCACGCCGGCCTGGTGTTCGGCGTCCAGGCGTTTGAGGCTGGCACGGCGCAGCAGCGCCTCCAGCTGCGCATGCCGCAGCGGCGTGTCCAGCGCCCACACGTTGGCCTCATGCAGGCCATGCGCCTGCGCAAACGCCGACGGGCTGCCTTCCATCAGCAGCACCGGCGGCGGTAGCTTGGCGTCGGCCAGCCAGTCGAAGAACTTGTCGGCCTGCGCAGCATCCTGCGCCGAGCCCACCATCACTGCCATCCACTCGTCGTGGCGGTGGCGGCCAGGATTGATGTCGGCGCCGTCGGTGACCCAGCGCGGGTTGAAGTCCATGAACTCGAGCAACGACACCGTGCGCTCGGCGCGCACTGCATCGCTGTCGATTAACAGAATGCGGGACTCACTCATTCCTGGCTCCTTCCGTCAGGCCCTCCAGGATTGGCATGACTTCCTGGATATAGGACAGCTTGCTGACAAAATTGTCAGCACCCGCGCGAAGAGCATGTTCACGATGCTCTGCATCGTCGAAGTGGCTCGCGATGACAATATACGGCGGATCGTCCTGCGTCTTGATCAGACGGGTGGCCTGTAGCCCTCCCATCTCGGGCATGGCCAGGTCCATCAGCACGACATTGGGGCGCAGCGACTCAGAGCGCTCGATCGCTTCCAGTCCATTGGCGGCACTGCCCACGATATTGAGCCACTCCACTTTGCGAAAATGACGCATCGCAGCGTTGATGAAGCCCTCGTGGTCGTCGACCAGCAGCACGGTGAGTTTGCTCATAGTAGTCCTTATCCCGCCCTGGCAAGCAGCGGTTTGGTGGTGCGGCGGCGCTCGCGAGCCGGGGCGATATCGAGTTGTTCGCGGTACTTGGCCACGGTCCGTCGCGCAATATTAACGCCCTGGCGCGACAACAGCCCGGCGATGGCTTCGTCGGCCAGCGGGCGTCCGGCCGGTTCGCTTTCGATCAGGCGACGCACCATGGCCTTGACGGCCTGGCCGGAGACGCTGGCGCCTTCCAGCCGCACGGCGAAGAAATGCTTCAGTTCGAAGGTGCCGCGCGGGGTCTGGATGTATTTGCCAGTGGTAATACGGGAGATCGTCGACTCGTGCATGCCGATCTCGTCGGCGATCTCCTTGAGGGTCAGTGGCGCCATGGCTTCTTCGCCGCGGGCCAGGAAGGCGGCCTGGCGCTCGACGATGGCGCGGGTCGCCCGCAGCAGGGTCTCGTAGCGCATCGACAGGCCGCGGGTCAGCCAGCGGGCTTCCTGCAGCATGTCGCGCAGCGGCTGGGCGGCGTCGCCGGCTTCGGCCAGGGCGCGTTCGTGCACCGGATTGATGCTCACCCGGTGGGTGGTGGCCGGATTCAGCGCCACCCGCCAGCTGCCATCGGCGTGCCAGGCCAGCACGTCCGGGATCACGCTGGCGTTGGTTTCCTGCAACAGGTCATCGCCAGGGCGCGGCTGCAGCGACAGGATCAGCCGCACGGCTTCGCGCACATCGTCCACATCGGCATCGTGGGCGCGTGCCAGCAGTGCGTAGTCGTGGCCGGCCAGCAGGTCCAGATCGCCGGCCAGGATGCGGCCGGCCAGGTGGCGCGCAGGCACGCGGCCGGGCAGGGCGGCCAGCTGCGCCTGCAGGCATTCGCGCAGATCGCAGGCTGCCAGCCCGGCCGGGTCGCCGTGTAACAGCCGCTGGCGGATCGTCTCGGCCGCATCCACGCTGATGCCCAAGCGGGTGGCGGCTAGTTGCTGCAGGGTGGGCAGAGCTTCGGTCAGGTAGCCGGCGTCGTCGGTCTGTTCCAGCCAGAACGCGGCGGTGCCGAGGTCGGTTTCGTCCAGGTCCAGTGCCAGCTCGCGCAGGATGCGCACATGCGGGTCGGTGGATTCCCCGGCGGCCACGCGCTGCATGCGGTCGTCGTCTTCGCCGTTCCAGCTGCTGCTCTGCACATCCCACATGGTGCTTTCGGGCAACTCGTCGAAGGCGGCCATGTCGGTGGCGCCATCCTCGGCGCTGGGAGCCTCGTCGCTGCTGTCGGCCAGCTCTTCCAATTCCAGTAGTGGATTGGTTTCCAGGGCGCGACGGATCTCCAGTTCCAGCTGCATGCCGTCCAGTTGCAACAGACGGATCGACTGCAACAGCTGCGGGGTGAGGTGCAGTTGTTGGCCCAGCTGGGCAGTGATGGTCGTCTTCATGGAGGCGCTTTCCGGAAGGCGCCGCAAGCGTGCGGCGATGGAATGCATCTTGCAGGACACAGTGACGGGTTTCGAATCAGGGAGTCAGGTGAGGTTGCTCATGATTTTCCTGACACCAGGTGGGGAATTCCCCTACAGCTAGTGCGAGCTCAAGCGTGCCCGCCGGAATTCCGTCACTGTTTTGTGGCAGCGGCCGCATTGCGCGGCCCTGCCCGGCTGGATCGGCTAGACCAGCTCGTTGTGATGCTTGGCGGCCAGCAGCACCAGATCATTGGCGCGGCGGCACCCCAGCGATTCCATCATGCGGGCGCGGTGGGTTTCCACGGTCTTGACGCTGATGCCGAGGTCGGCGGCGATTTCCTTGTTGCTCTGGCCGCGGCCGATCTCGCGCAGGATCTCGCGCTGACGGGGTGACAGCGCGGCGATGCCGACCGGTTTTTCGCGGCCCAGCATCGGCGCGATCATCTTCGAAGAGATCTGCGGGCTCAGGAACACCTGGCCGGCGGCGGCGGCGCGCAAGGCCAGCTCCAGTTCCAGCGGGGCGGCGTCCTTGACCACGAAGCCGACCGCGCCGCGATCGAGCGCATCGCGCACGTGCACCGGGTCGTCGTGCATGGACATCATCACCACATGGGTGCGCGGCGCGGCGCGCAGCACATCGGTCATGGCATCCAGGCCGCTGCGGCCGGGCAGGGACAGGTCCATCAGCACCAGGTCTGGCCGGTGCAGGGAGGTCATGTCCAGGGCTTGTTGCGCATTGCTCGCTTCGCCGACCACATCGATGCCGGAAAAGGTCTGCAGCAGCCTCGACAGGCCAGCGCGAACAAGGGTGTGATCGTCGACGATGATGACTCGCACGGCGGAGAAGAGACCTTTTTTTGTAAAGGGCACCTTAGCCGACGCGGCGCCTGAGCGCCAACCATCGGTTCAGCGCTGGCGACGGGCATCGGCGATCTGACGGCGATGCAAACGAAACAGATGACGTTCCAGGGCGTCCTGCAGACCGGTCCCCAGTGGGGCAAAGCGTAACCATAGCCAGTGCTGTTGACCATCGCTTGCGCTCGCCAGGACCTCGGCAGGCAGTTGTAACAATTCAGGAAGCCAGTCCGACGGCTGCAGCAGAACGCTGCCAATCGTACCGGGCGGGTGCGCGTGCGGGCTGGTCAGACGGATGCCGCGCACCGACCAATGCACCGTGCCCAGCGCCAGGCGCGTGTCGCTCTGGCGGACCAGGCGGCCGATCAGGGCCAGGATGAGGTCGAGTTTGGCGTCCATGCGCTGCACCAGCAGCGGCAGCTCGCCGCGCTCCTCGCTGCTGTCTTCGCTGCGCAGGTCTTCGACCTGGCCGAGGCTGCGCAACAGGGTTTCGGCAGTGGCCTGTGAACCGGGGTCGGCCGTGACGTGGAAGCCGGCCGGCAGGCGCAGCTCGCAGCTGAGCGTGTCGGCGAACAGCTCGGTATCGGCCGCCGGTGCGAGCGTGCCGAGCGTGGACATCAGATGCGTCCGACGCGTGCGTAGGCGCGGCTGGCTGTGGCCGAGGTGCGCTGCGCGCGGATCAGCTCCAGCAACTTGCGCTGGCGCTCGCGCATCATCCGCACCAGCTCCTGCTGCATGGCCTGCAGCGCTTGCACCGCATCGCGGTCCTGCGCCACATCGGCGTGCTTGCAGTATTCCTGCACGTGCAGGTCGTGGACATCGAGCATGTGCGGCATCACCTCGAACTCCTCGCGCGACATCGCGATGCGGATCTCGGACACTTCGTCTTGAAGGCTTTGCACACTATGCATGGGAGGACTCACGAGGCGGCAGCGATGCCGCGTTGATCGAGGGGGATGGAGTTCCACGCCGAGTCGATTTCGCTGAGCAGATCCAGCGCTTCGGTCAACGCGGTCTCGTCGTTGTGCAGATTGGCCGCGGTCAGGCGCTGGATCACGTAGTCGTACAGGGCCGACAGGTTACCAGCGATCTCACCGCCGGCTTCGTGATCGAGCGAGCCGTTGAGATGGCCGACGATTGCGCAGGCTTCGCCAATGGCCTTGCCCTTGCGCGCCTGGTCGCCCTGCACCAGGCAGGCCTGGGCCAGACGAATGCGTTGGCAGGCACCGGCAAACAGCAGCGACACCAACTTGTGCGGGTCGGCTTCGGTCACGCTGGTGGACACGCCGACCTTGCGGTATTGCTCGGCGTACTGACGATTGGAACCGTACATGGATGACTCCCTCAATTGGCTGGCCTTCGCTGGTCCCGGAGCTGGGAGCTCCTGCGACAACGCTCCTGCCAGAAGGCAAGGCCGATATCACGATAGGTACTTCTTTTATCGGCAAGACCAAGGCGTGACTTGAGGACGTGCATCACATCATTTGATCGCGAGCAGGCTGCTGAGCGAACCGGTGGCGCCCTGCATCTTGCTGATCATGGTTTCCATCGCGGTGAACTGCGCGGTGTAGCGGTCGGTGAGCTTTTCCATGCGCGCATCGAGGTTGTCCAGATCCGCCTCGAAGCCCTTGATCTGCTTGTTCAAGCTGTCCGAACGCAGGGTCAGGGTGCCGTTATTGACGTTGACGTTGGCGTCCAGCAGCTTGGTCAGGCCGCTGCCGAACTTGCTGTCCTTGCCCAATGCCTCGGCGGCCGCGCCACCATCGGCGGCGATGGCGGTGTCGAACTTGCCACCGTCGAAGCTCATCACGCCATCCTTGTCGATGGTCAGGCCTAGCGCCTTGAGCTCGCTGATGCTGCCGCTGACCTGGCCGCGCAACTGCTGCTGCAGGCCGCGCACCAGCGAGTCGCCGGTCAGCGCCGAGGCGGTGCGGGTTTCGGCGTTGTAGCTGCTGCTGTTCTTGAGCAAGGTGTTGGCGGTGTTGTAGGCCGCCGCAAATGCGGTGAGGTTGCCCTTCAGGCCGCTGGTGTCGGCAGTGACGCCCAGGGTGACCTTGGTGCCTTCGGCGGCCTTGGTCAGGTTGAGCACCACGCCCGGCACGATGTCGGTGACGGTATTGGAACTGGAGGTGCGCTCGAAGCCGTCCACGCGCACCAGCGCGTCGGCGGCGGCCACCTGCTGGGTCAGCCCGCCGGTGACGCCGGCACCAAAGGTCAGCGCGCTCAGGCTGGGATCGCTGGCACTGACGGTCAATGCGCCCTTGGTGCCGGTGTCGGCGGCGTTGAACACCAGGTGCTGGCCATCGTTGGCAGTCACCACGCTGGCAGTGACGCCCTTGCCGCCGGCCGCCTTGTTGATGGCTGCGGCGATGTCGGTGAGCTTGTCGGTGCCGCTGATGTCAACGGTGATGCTTTTGTCGCCGTAGCCAATGGTCAGCGTGCCGCTGCCAACGGTGGCATCGGCGGTGAATGCGCCGGAGGCCAGTTTCTGCGCGCTGGCCAGCGACACCACTTCCACCGAGTAGTTACCCGGCGCCGCAGAGCTGGTGGTGGTGGCGGTAAAGCCGGCATCGGTCGGGACGCTGGCCTTGTAGGCATTGGTGTCGGCACTGCTGACCACCTTGTCCAGCGCAGACTTGAGCGTGGTCATGCTGCTCTTGATCTGGCTGATCGCCGATAGCTGCGTGGTGGCGGCGGTGCCGGCCTTGTTGATGCGTGCCTGTTCCGGATCCTTCTGACGGGACACCAGGGTGGACACCACGGTGGGGATATCCAGCCCGGAGCTGGACGTACTGATCACCGATGCCATGTTGCATTCCTCGTCTGGGCATCCGGAAGGCGGATGCATGGGATTACGAGACGGGTATCGGCCGCATCCGGGAGGACTTGAGCGGCGTCGACGGGTCTGGTTGACCCGAGAACAGATGCAACTTCCATGCCTGGCGCGTCGGTCGTCTGGCGTCAAGAAACCCGCGCCCACAAAAAAGCCCCTCCGGAGAGGGGCTTTAGCGTTGCTGTGACGCTGCCGGTTACTGCAGCAGGCTCAGCACGTTCTGCGGAACCGACTTGGCCTGGGCCAGCATCGCGGTACCGGCCTGCTGCAGGATCTGCGTGCGGGTCAGTTCGGCGGTTTCCTTGGCGTAGTCGGTGTCGCGGATACGGCTACGCGAGGCCGACAGGTTTTCCGAGGTTGCGCTCAGGTTGGCAATGGTGGAGGTGAAGCGGTTCTGCACCGCACCCATGTCGGCGCGCGAGGAGTTGACCGCGGTCAGCGCCTTGTCGACGATTTCCAGGGCCTTCTGTGAGCCAGAGAACGTGGAGATATCCAGGCTGCTCAGGGTCGAAGCGGTGGAGCCGGATGCAGCCGAAGCGGTGGTGAGACCGGCGCCGACAGTGATGCCAGCAGCGCTGGAGGTACCGGCCGACAGCGAGGTGAAGTCCTGGCCAGCCTTCAGCGATTCGATCTGCATGGTGCCGTCGGCCTTGATCGAGGCGTACATGCCGGTCTGGTCCAGCTTGTCGTTGATCGCCGCAGCAACCTTCTTGTTGACATCGGCAGCGGTGTCGCCGGCGCCGACCTTGACGTCAGCGATGGTGACGCTCTTGGCCGAACCGGTCGAATCGTTGAACGACAGGCTGATGCCGGTGACCGAACCAGATGCAGTGGCGGTGCCGGTGACGCCAGCGCCGGAGACGGCGGCAGCGAAGTTGGCCTTGCCCAGCGAATCGACATTGGCGTCGACGATGCTGTTGATGCCGATGGTCTGGCCGGCGTCGGCACCGACCTGGAACAGCGCGCCGGAGAAGTCGCCGTTCAACAGCTTGGTGCCGTTGAAGTTGGTCTGGTTGGCAACGCGGTCGATTTCGGCGGTCAGCTGCTTGACTTCGGAGTTCAGCGCGTCACGGTCGCTCGCCGAGTTGGTGGCGTTGGACGACTGCACCGACAGCTCGCGGATACGCTGCAGGTTGCTGCCGATTTCGACCATCGCGCCTTCAGCGGTCTGGGCCAGCGAGATGCCGTCGTTGGCGTTGCGCGAGGCAACGTCCAGGCCGCGGATCTGCGTGGTGAAGCGCTCGGAGATCGCCAGACCTGCGGCGTCGTCCTTGGCGCTGTTGATGCGCAGACCCGAGGACAGACGCTGAATGCTCGTCTGCATGCTCGCGCTGCTGGTGTTGAGGTTACGCTGAGCGTTCAGCGACATTACGTTGGTGTTGATTACCTGTGCCATTTTGATATCTCCTCTAAGCGATTTTTCCGGCAAGGGGGCTTGCCTGGAGCCTCCGCAGGGGGGCCATCAAGTTGGCCGTTGCCGCTGCTGAGATGAATAACGGCGATGCTGTGGGAACCTTTAGCGCATTTCAGTATTTTTTTTCTATTTCTTGCTTGAAGGCGCAACGCGCGCAGCGTTGTGTATCAAGGGGTTCGGTTTATTCGGCAGCAACTGCAAGATCTTTAGCGTTGGTATAAATGCACCCGCGATAAACTACGTTGCCTTCGCACATTGCTCGGTGCGAAGGGGCAGGAAATCACGGGTTTTTGCGCGCAATCAGCGGATCAGATTGAACAGCGAAGACGACTGCATCTGCTGAAAGATCGTTTGCGCGGCCTGCAAGGAGGCGCGCTCAAGTTCGTACTGCCCAATGGCCGAGGCGTAGTCCAGATCGCGGATCGACGACAAGGTGGTCTTGAGCGTGACTTCGTTGGATTCGAGCAAGGAATTGGCGTTGTCGATCGCCGACAACTGCGCGCCGCCAGAGGCGCGCGCATCGATCATCTTGGAAGAAGCCTGCGCGATGTCGCGCATGGACGACTGCAGCGTGTTGATCATGGCCGCCTTCTGGGTCGGCGTCTGCGTATCGGAATTCAGCGCTGCCACCATGTCGTCGATGGTGGAGAACACGTCCTTGCTGCCGGAGGCGCCGATCTGGAAACTGTCGCCCACCGCCGGCGCGCCGCTGATGCGCATGCGCACCCCGGCAGCATTGATGTCTTCGCCATCCTTATAGGTACCGGTGCTCACCAACGCGTTGGTGCTGTCGCGCACCTCGTAGGTGTCGGCGGCGGTGAACTGCACGCTATAGCTGCCACCGTTCCAGCTACCGGAGCTGGCGTCGCGGCTGAAATCCAGCAGCAGCCCGGTCCCGGTATTGGTGGCATTGGCGTGCGCATCCACGCTGCCGTCGCCGGTGCGGATGCGCATGAAGATTTCGCTGCCGGGCAGGGTGTCGCTGACGAAGGTGTCTGGCGCCACTTCCACCTGCTTCTGGGTCTGGTCGCCGTTGTAGAGCACGTTGCCGTTGCTCTTGATGAAAGGCGCATTGCCATCGGAGGTGCCGGCGAACAGGTAGCGGCCGGTGCCGTCGGTGCTGTTGGCCAGGCTCACCATGCTGTCGCGCAAGGCGGTCAGTTCCGAGGCGATCGCTTTACGGTCGTCCGGGCTGAGCGAGGAGTTATTGGACTGCACCGCCAGTTCGGTGACGCGCGCCATTTTGTCGCCGGCCTGCGCCAGGGCGTTTTCCTGCAGCCCGAGCCGGTTCTGCACGTTGTTGGCGTTTTCGCCGAAGCGGGTGATTGCCGCCAATGCGCGGTCCAGGCCGACCGCAGTGCCTGCGGCAACCGGATCGTCCTTGGCAGTGACCAGGCGCTGCCCGCTGGAAAGCTGGGCTTCCAATTGGTTCAGTCGCGACTGCTTGGCCGTCATCGACGACACCGACTGGCTGTACATCATGCTGGTGGAGATACGGTTGGTCATCAGCGTACGGCGCCCAGGATCGCTTGGAAGATGGTGTCGGCGGTGGAGATCATCTGTGCGGCGGCCTGGTAGGCCTGCTGCAGTTTCAGCATGTCGGCGGCTTCCTCGTCGAGGTTGACGCCGGAAATGGAATCGCGGCTGGCCTGCGCCTGGTCGTTGATGACCTCCTGCGCATCGGCCGCGTAGTTGGCGGCGCGTGCGGCCGAGCCCACCGAGGTGGTCAGGCCGGACAGCGCGCCATTGAGTGTGACCGTGCCGCCATTGAGCGCCTTGGCGTCTTCCACCTTGGCCAGCAGTTTGGCGTTGCCGTTATCGCTGGAGCCGGCGCCCATCGGGCCGACGCCGAAGGTGTCGCCGGCCTTGGGCGCGCCATCCAGCGCGAAGCTCCAGCCGTTGGCGCTGATGGTCTGGCCGGGCGTGTAGGCGAACGGGCCGGTGCCATCGATGGTGTACTGGTTGGCGTCGATGAACTCCACCGACGACGGTGTCAGCAGCGCGGGGTTCTGCGCATTGGTGACCTTGACGTCGCTGATCTTGCCGGTGCCCAGGTTGGCGATGGTCGCAGTGGCTTTCACCGGTGTGGCCGCGGCAATGCGCGAGGGGTCGGTGATCGCCACTGACAGGCTGCCCGCCAGGCCGGCGGTGGGTTGCAGCAGGAATTTGTCGCCGTTGGCCGGCGCACCACCGACCACCATGCTCACGCCGTTGACCACCAATGGATCGGCAGCGGTGCCGGTGCCGGTCAGCGGTACGGTGGAGCCGGTATCGGTACGGGTGGCCTTCCAGCTGCCGGCATCGAAGCTCAGGGTGACGTTCTGCCCGTCCACCGCGCCCAGATTGCTGAAGCTGGCGGTGAGGGCTGCGGTGCCGGTGTTCTTCGGGTTGGCGGCGGTGGTGGGCGAGCCGATGTTGAAGAAATTGCCGCCCAGCGCGCCGTACAGGTCCATGCCCTGGCTGTGCGCGGTGTTGAAGCTGCTGGCCATGCCCACGGCCAGCCGGCCAAGTTCGGCCTGGGTGGGCTCGAGCACGTTGCTGCGAAATTCCAGCAGGCCGCCGATCTGCCCGCCCAGCGAGCTGGGGCTGAGGCTGACGTTCTGCCCCTGGGTCTGCATCGCCACCTGCAGCTTGGTCGGCTGATACGGGTCGGCCACCGTGGTCAGCTTGGCCGCGGTGGTCCCCACCACCAGCGCCTGGCCGCCAGCGGTAAAGACATTCATGAAACCGCCGTCCTGGATCACCGCGGTACCGCCGGTGTAGCCAACCAGCTTGGACACCAGCGCATCGCGCTGATCCAGCAGGTCGGCCGAGGCGTTGTCGATGCTGTTGCCGATGGTGCCGTTGATCTTGGCGATCTGCTGCGTCAGCCGATTGACTTCATCCACCGACGACGTCAGGCCGCTGTTGACTTCATTGCTCAGGCTGTCCATCTGCCCGTTGAGCTGCTTGAAGCGCGTGGCCAGGCTGTTGCCGCTGTCGAGCATGCTCTGCCGCTCGGCGGTGGAGGAGGCGTTGGACGACAGTGCGCTGGCCGAGTCGAAGAAGTTGGACCACAGCCCGGCCACGTTGGTAGCCGTATTGGAGTACAGGCTGTCCACGCGGTTGGACAACGACGACAGCTGCTGCAGGCGCGAAAGTTCGCCGCCACTGTCGAGCAGCCGCGAGATGGCCAGCTGGTCGGCCACGCGGCCCACATCGCTGATCTTGGCGCCATTGCCCACGAACGCGTAGCCCATGTCGGTGGGCGTGCGCGTTGCAAATTCCACACGTTGGCGGCTGTAGCCTTCCGTATTGATGTTGGCGACGTTATGGCTAACGGTCGACAACGCCCGTTGGAAGGCGATCAGCGCGCTGGTCCCGGTGGACATGATGGACATGGGCGATTACCTCAGCGACGAATGGTGCCTAGCCCAACGGGCTCGGCGGTACTGGCATAGCGGTTGGACAGATCGGCCGCCGCGTTGCCAATCGCGGCCACCGCACGGTCGATGGTCGGACCGTTGGCGATCGCCGCGATCTTGGCTGCGTAGCCCGGATCGGTGGCGTACCCGGCCTGTTGCAAGCCGCGTGCAAAACCCTTGATGTCGGTGCCAGCCTGCAGCGCCGTCTGGTAACGGCTGTTGTTTTTCAGCAGGCGCACGTAGTCGGCAAAGCTCTCTTCGGCCGAGCCGTAGGCGCGGAAATCCGCGGTTTCTGTGGTTTTGACGCCGTTGACGTATTCGTGGGTGCCGGTGGTGACCTTGGCGCCGTTCCAGCCGGTGGCCTTGATGCCAAACAGGTTGTTGGAATCGCCGCCATTGCCGATGCCGCGACGGCCCCAGCCGGTTTCCAGCGCGGCCTGCGCCACCAGCGCACGCGGGTCCACGCCGAGTTCGCGGGCGGCCTTTTGTGCATGCGTCCAGATCTTGGCGACAAAGCCTTCCGGTGTGCGCTCGCCCAGGCTGGCGGCGGCGCTGGAAGCGGCGGTGGCATTCACTGCGGCGTTGGCGTCGGCCGCATCGGTGGCGGTGACATCGCTCCAGCGGTCGTTGGCCGAGGGCCAGCTCAGCGCGGCCGCGTCATCGCCGCCTGCTTCGCCACCGGTACGCCCGGCAATCAGATCCAGCACCTGGCTCATGCCAATGCCGGTGAGGCCGCCTGCGCCGATACCTGCAGCGGTGCCGACCGCTGCGCCGAGGCTCGCACCGACGCTGGTTGCAGCGCCGTCACGGGCGGGCAGCGGCAACGACGCGTCGCGCTTGCCGGCCACCAGCGCATAGGCCTTGGCGGCATCGGCAGTGCTCAGCGAAGTGTTCAAGGCCGGGCCGCCGGTGTCGCCACTTAGCTGCTTGGAGATCATTGCCGATAGACCAAGCCCCTTGCCGTCGGTCAACGCCTTGGCCATCTGCTGGTCGTACATCTCACGGAACATCTGGTTTTCACCCGGAAACATCGGGTCGCCGGAGCTCGCATCGCGCATGCTCTTGACCAGCATCTGCGCGAACTGGCCTTCGAGCTGACGTGAGACCTTGTCGATCTTTGCAGGATCGGCCTTGGTGCTCGGGTTGAGATCAATGGGCGATGCAGAGATACGCATGTCAGATCACCTCTAGCTCCGCCGTCAGCGCGCCAGCCTGCTTCAGAGCTTCGAGAATGGCGACCAGGTCGCCGGGAGCCGCACCCACCTCGTTGACCGCGCGAACGATCTGGTCGAGCGTGGTGCCGCCTTCGAACTTGAACATGCGGCTACCTTCGGAGGTGGCCGTGATGGTGGACTGCGGGGTGACCGCGGTGCGGCCGCCGCTGAAGGCGCCCGGCTGGCTGACATTGGTGTTTTCACTGATGGTCACGGTGAGCGAGCCATGCGCGATCGCCGCCGGCATCACCCGCACCAGCTGGCCGATCACCACCGTGCCGGTGCGTGCATTGACCACCACCTTGGCCGGCGCATCGCCGGGCGAGAGTTCGACGTTTTCCAGGCGCGCCAGCAAGCCGATGCGGGCGCTGGGGTCGGTCGGTGAGCGCACCGAGACGGTGACGCCATCCACCGCACGCGCGGTACCGGCGCCGAAGCTGTTGTCGATCGCCGCCACCATGCGCGAGACCGTGGTGAAGTCGTTCTGGTGCAGGTTCAAGGTGATCTCGCCGCTGCCGGCGAACACGTCCGGCAGCGCGCGTTCCACCGTGGCGCCGTTCGGAATGCGGCCGACGCTGGGAATATTGACCGACACCCGCGAGCCGTCCTTGCCCTGGGCGCCGAAGCCGCCCACCACCAGGTTGCCCTGGGCCATGGCATAGACCTGGCCGTCGGCGCCCTTCAGTGGCGCCATCAGCAGCGAGCCGCCACGCAGCGACACCGCATTGGCGATCGAAGAGACGGTGATGTCGATCGGCTGGCCGGGCTTGGCGAACGGCGGCAGCTCAGCGTGGATGGCCACGGCCGCGACGTTTTTCAGCTGTGGGTTGACGTTCGCCGGAACATTGACGCCCAGCTCGCCGAGCAGGTTTTTCAGGCTCTGCACGGTGAAGGGCGCCTGGCTGGTGCGGTCGCCGCTGCCATCCAGGCCAACCACCAGGCCGTAACCGACCAGCGCGTTACCGCGCACGCCGCCGACCTGGGCGAGATCCTTGATGCGTTCGGCCGATGCCGGTGCGGCGATCGCGCACAGCGCGGCAGCGGCAGCGAGCAGACGGAAGGGCAGGGAAGACAGATTCATGGTCGCAGGCTCAGTAGGGCGACAGACGGGAATTGAAGAAGCGGCTCAGCCAGCCCATCGCGTTGGACTGCGCGATCGCGCCGCGGCCGCCGTAGGCGATGCGGGCATCGGCCACCTTGCTCGACGGCACGCTGTTGTCCGGGGCGATGTCGGCGGCGCGTACGATGCCTTGCACCTGCACCAGCTCATCGCCCTGGGTCAGGCGCAGATTCTTCTGGCCCTGGATCACCAGATTGCCGTTGGGCAGGCGCTGCATCACGGTGACGGTCACGCTGCCCTGCATGCGGTTGCTCTGCGCGGTATTGCCCTTGCCATCGAAGCTGCGGTCGCCGCTGGTGGAGTTACGCAGCACGTCGATGCCGTTGACGGTGAGCGGCACACCCAGCAGGGTCGGCGTGCTCATGTCCACGGTGTCGGCCTTGCTGATGCTGGTGTTGGCGGTGGACGAGGCGGTGGTGTTTTCCACCAGGTTCACCGTCAGCAGGTCGCCGACATCGCGTGCGCGGCGGTCGCCGTAGAGATTCAGGCTCGGGCCGGCAGCGTAGATCGCACCGGCGGTGGGCTGCGCGACCGGCGCAACCACCGGCACGATCGGCGCCAGTTCGGCAAACGGCCGCACGTCGCCGGCTGCCACGCAGCCACCCAGCAGCGCGCTGCAGGCGATGGCGAGGCACAGGGAGGAAAGAGAGGGCAGGCGGGACATGGCGTGAGTTCCTGAGAGGGCGACGAGCGGCGAGCCGATCAGACGTTGTTGTTCAAGTAACCGAGCATCGAGTCGGTGGTGGAGATGGCCTTGGCGTTCATTTCGTAGGCGCGCTGCGTCTCGATCATGCTCACCAGCTCTTCCACCGTATTGACGTTGCTGCCTTCCAGCGCGCCCTGCACGGTGGTGCCCAGGCCGTTGAGGCCGGGGGTGCCATTCTGCGCGGGGCCGGAAGCGGTGGTTTCGACGAACAGGTTCTCGCCCTTGGCCTGCAGGCCCGAGGGGTTGATGAAGTCGGTCAGCGTCAACGCGCCGATTTCCTGCGCGGCGGCCTGGCCGGCCAGGGTCACGCTGATGGTGCCGTCGTTGCCGATGGTCAGCGACTGCGCGCCTTCCGGCACCTGGATGCCCGGCTGCAGCGGGTAGCCACTGTTGGTGACGACTTCGCCCTGCGCGTTGATCTGGAAGGTGCCGTCGCGGGTGTAGGCCGAGGTACCGTCGGGCATCTGCACTTCGAAGAAGCCGCGGCCGTTGACCATCACGTCGAGCGCGCGGCCGGTCTGCTGCTGACTGCCCTGGTCGAAGCCCTTGAAGGTGGAGACCACGCGCACACCGGTACCCAGTTGCAGGCCGGTCGGCAGCTGCGTCTGCGCGGAGGTGGAACCACCCGGCGCACGCACCTGTTGATACAGCAGGTCTTCAAACGCGGCACGGTCGCGCTTGAAGCCGGTGGTATTGGTATTGGCCAGGTTGTTGGAAATGACCGACATGCGCGTCTGCTGCGCATCCAGTCCGGTTTTGGCGACCCACAAAGCCTGATTCATGACCCGATTCCTCGTTAGACCCGGGGATGTGTTCCGGGCACGGCTGGGTATATGCACGTGCTGTGCCAAAGCCGCGCCGGATTTCTGCCGGCTGTGCGGTAGGTCACGCGGGGTGGGCGCGGCGGCCTGCGCAGGGCAGGGCGGGCGGCGGCTAAGCGGCGGCTAACCGGAGGCGGTGGAAACCTGCGCGGCAGATCAGGCGCGGTAGATCGGTTTCCGGTCAGCGATGTGGTCGACAACGTGTGAACCCTTGGCGCTGCGTGCGGAAGGGTGCCTGGGATTGGCCGGCTGGCATTGCGACACAATCAACAGCCTGGGTGGTTGAGCGCGTGGTGCCGTCAAAAGCCTGGTAGGTCGAGCGTGCGGTGCCCTCACCGCTTGCGGGACACGCCGCAAGTACGTCCATGTAGGCTCGGTGGCG